>CAYUDF010000560.1:0-2989 GCA_964443465.1 uncultured bacterium | reverse complement strand
CCCGCCACTTCGAACTCCGTGACAACGGTCTGTATTACAAACGCGGTGACGCTTCCACCGGGGAGTATCGAAAACTCACGCCAATGTCGCGCGATACATTCCTGATCGAGGCGCTGGTCTACTTCAAGCTGCGCTTCGAGTTCGACGACAACGGCCACCCCACAAAAGTCGTCGGATTGTACGAGAACGGGTACCGGGACCAGTCCATCCGGGACGAATAAACTCACTCTTGCCTGATCCTGAAAAAATGCTATGGTTAAACGGTTAGGTCCGTTTCGGTGTCTCCGAGCGTCCACGAGGAAACGACCATGTTTAATCAGAAGCTTATGCCGATCCCGGAGCCATTCCACTGCCAGAAGACCGGGGCCCCGTTCTCACACTGCCTGGTATGTGACGAGCCCATTGGTCCCGGCACGCTGCACCTCATCGAAAAGGCGTTTCGCAGTGGAGATACCCTCTACGAATACGCGATGTGTTTTCAATGCTACCGGGTGTTACTGGGAGACATGTCAACTTCCTCGCTTGAGGCGATTGATGTATTTTTCGGCCAACGTGCCGAGTTCGAACTTCGGCGTGCAGAGCTGATGGCGATATCTCCGGATCGTGTCGACCCGTGGATTTCGGAGTGTATCCTATCGCGCAAACCGATCGAGCCGGATTCTGAGTATCAGGTGGTCGCTTTCTGCAGAGGCTCCGACATGATGCTGGATCGCATGCCGTACGCAATCGGCAATGAGGCCGTCGAAGAGCTTTACGAGTTGTTGTCCCCGAAGACGCGCGATGAAA
Source organism: uncultured bacterium (assembly GCA_964443465.1). Taxonomy (GTDB): domain Bacteria; phylum Krumholzibacteriota; class Krumholzibacteriia; order WVZY01; family JAKEHA01; genus CAYUDF01. Next base: position 2,203 of record CAYUDF010000560.1, on the reverse strand, counting down.
TGGATCGTTTTACAGAGGACCATCTCGGTTTGCCGCCGGAGATGTTGCGGCGCCCGGTAGACCGCCCGGTCACGGTATAGCAAGCCCCCCGATTGCGACCCACCACCGCTATGCCAGGTGAAAACAATATAAAAAAGTGCTATACTTTGCAGGCGTTTCCGCCCGGGAGCGCTTGATCTAAACCCACTGCAGTTAACCGCCAGTACGTCCGGGGGAGGTCGTCATGTCGTGTTCCCAACTCCACAGACGGTTCATCGCTCTTTTTGTTTTTACCGCATTTTTATTAATTCCGATTCTCACAAGTGCTTCGTGGTATATCGACGTTGAAATCGCCACAAATCCCGCGCAGCACAGCTGGGGGGATTTGATCTCCGATGGCGCCGGGGGATACGTCACGGTCTGGTACGACTTCCGCGGCCCGGATGTCGATATCTACGCGCAAAAGTTCGACGAAAACGGAAACACCCACTGGGAAAAAGACGGCAGGGTTGTTTGCGAAGCGTTGGGTGACCAGGCGTTTCCCGTGGCCGTCGCCGACGGCAGTGGCGGTATGATATTCGCCTGGGTGGATGGTCGTACGGGTGCCAACGGAATTTATGGACAGCGATTCGATATCGAGGGTATCGCACAATGGGCAACCGAAGGCGTACTCATGTCAAAAAATGCGGTTTCACCAGCCGAGCTGGACATGGTCACCGACGGGGCTGGCGGCGTCATCATAGTTTGGGAAGAAACGTACGCCGGTATATATCGTGACATTCTGGCCCAGCGGGTGAATATCTCTGGTGTTTCGTTATGGGTGGCCGATGCCGTCGTTTGTGATGCTCTTTACCTGCAACAAGCCGTGTCGGTGGTGCCCGACGGCGAAGGGGGCGTGATCGCGGGGTGGCTGGACTATCGCGATCTGGTCCTTGCCGACTCATACGCGCAGAGGATCGACGGCGACGGAACTGCGTTGTGGACGACCAACGGGGCCGTTCTTTGCACGGACTCCGGTGATCAGAATGCGCCGGTAGTCGCTTCGGACGGCGCCGGTGGCGGTATCTTTGTGTGGACCGACAGCAGGGGCCCCGACACCGATCTCTACGGGCAGCGGATCAATGCAGCGGGTCTGGCCATGTGGTCGACGAATGGACGCCCGGTGCTGGCGGACACCGCGGACCAGTGGGATCCGGTCATACTGGGCGACGGCACCGGAGGGGCCTACATCGCCTGGACGGACGGTCGCTGGTCGAGCGGCCGAAACGTGTGGATTCAGCGGATCGACCCGGAAGGCAACGGCATGTGGCAGGCCGACCCCGGCATCCCCGGCGTGCCGGCCGTGTGGTTTTCGGACAATGGAGAGAATGCCGCTCTGGTCTCCGACGGCGCCGGTGGTGTGATCGTCGCAAGTGACGTATACGACAACGGCGAATACGATATTTACATCCAGCGATATGATCGCAACGGAATCGAATTCTGGAATTCCAATGTTGTTCTGGACGGGCCCTCCAACACGAACCAGTGGCTGGGGGAAATGGTGCCCAACGGGAACCACGGTGTTGTCGCGGTCTACGTCGACGACCGAAACGCCGGGATTGATTTGTACGCCGCGCGGATAGAAGGGTTGTATGGCGACTGGGGCCGGCCGGAACCGCTGGTTGGCCCGGTGCTGGACGTGCCGGTGGATCAGGGGGGATACGTAACGGTCAACTGGCTGGCCAGCGATCGCGACGTTTTCCCCAACCAGTTCGACAACGTCGAATATTATTCAGTATGGCGCGCGATCACACAGATCCCGGAGTCGCTGTCGCCGGCGATCGACGGAATGGCGACGCCAAGGTTGATCGCACTTCCTGACATGACGAAGGTGTTTTCGGGCCCCGGTTACCGGATTGAATACAGTCCGGCGGGGAACTTTTACTGGGAGTGGATCGGAAACCAGAATGCCTTCACGCTTCCCGGATACTCAATGACCGTGCCTACGTTGTTCGATTCAACCGGCGACGACCCCGCGGTTCACCACTTTCAGGTCATTGCCCATGAGTCTATGTCGGGACACTACTGGATATCCGCGCCACACGATGGGTACTCGGTCGACAATCTCGCCCCGGGCGCTCCGCTCGCGCTCAACGCCTGGCGCGACTTGACGGTGCTGCAACTGGAATGGAATCCAGCGGAGGAACCCGTACCCGATTTCTCGCACTATACCGTCCACAGGAGC
>CAYUDF010000559.1:0-2990 GCA_964443465.1 uncultured bacterium | reverse complement strand
CTTCCTCCAGGTCGAGCACAACCACGGTCGGCGCTTCCCTGATGCTGTGTGAAAATGTCGCCCGCGTCTCTTCGTGGGTCGCCTTGCCGTGTATCACCACGGTACACCCTTTGTCGCCCAGTTCCGCACTCCTCTTCCATACCTTTTCAACAAACGGGCAGGTCGTATTAAACGTGTACGGATCAATACCGCGGGACGCGAGATTCTCCTGCATTTCGATCGTGGTGCCAAACGCGGGGACAACCACCACGTCATCCGGATTCAGTTCCTCCCACCCGACCAGTTGCTCGCCATCGGGAGTAAACATGAACCTGACGCCCCGCTGTTTCAGGTCCCCGTTGACCTTTGGATTGTGGATCATTTCGCTGAGCAGGAAGATACGCCGCCCCGGGTTGGCCTCCAGGGTTTCGTAGGCAATGTCGACGGCGTTCTCTACGCCGTAACAAAAGCCGAAATGCCTGGCCAGGGCAAACCGGACCGGACCAAAATCAAGCACCGCCGGGGACAGGTCGCGTTTGCGCGGATCCGCTTCATGCCGGGCCCGTTTGACCGAGCTGATGACCGGGCCGTGGTACAGTTCGTGTTTTTCAAATTTTCGGGTCATGACAGGCGGATTATAGCACAGGTTGGTTTAACCGTGGATGCCAGCATGACTTCAAATTTTAGATCTATCAATCGATGTTTGTGATAATATTGGCGGACCGAAAAAATATCATAATACAAACTTCCTGGAGGCTAGAATGAACAGCCCGACAACCGACACGGCCAACGATATACGCCCCCTGGTTCGAAAGCTGGGGAAAACACCGGAGCAATGGCAACGTCAGGACCTGATCGACTTCTGTTTGAAAGAAGGCATCAAGGTCGTTAATTTTCGTTATCCTGCGCTCGACGGCAAGCTCAAGGAGTTGCGCCTGCCGGTCAACGATCCTTCGTATCTGGAACGCATACTGACGGCGGGCGAGCGCGTGGACGGGTCGAGCCTGTACCCCAAGCTGTTCAAGACGAGTAAAAGCGACCTCTACGTCGTCCCGGTCTACCGGTGGGCGTTCATCAACCCCTGGGCCAGTGACGAGTTGGACATTGTGTGCCGGTTTGCCGACGGAAACGGCAACCCCTGCGCGGAGACCCCGGATAACATACTCGCCACAGCGGCGGCGAGATTTCAGGAACGCTCGGGCGCTTCGCTCGCCGCGCTGGCGGAACTGGAGTTTTACCTGTTTACACGGCCGGACCACGACCGTTTCACCAGCAGGGTGCAACGAAACTATCAGCAGGCCGGCCCTTACCTGAACTCCCGCCCGATCGCGGACGAAATTATGCGAGCGGTCAGCGACGTCACCGGCGGCGTCAAATACTGCCACAGCGAAGTCGGGTACATGCACCATATAGAATCGGATGAACCGGAAATCGACGGATGCCGGGTGGAACAGTACGAACTCGAATTTGACCTGATGCCGATAGAGGATATGGGTTGCTGGCTCACGGTAGCGCGGTGGCTGATTCGTGAAATCGCCAATCGACACGGAACCACAGCCACATTTCTCCCGAAGCTGGACGAAGGCATGGCCGGTAACGGCATGCATATACACATGGCCGTATTCCGCAACGGCAATAACGTGATGAACGACGACAACGGCGCGCTTTCCGACGACGCCCTTCGCCTGATCGGCGGCCTGCTGCGACAGGCGAGAACACTCACCGGGTTTGGTAATACGGTCGCCGCCAGCTTTCTGAGGCTGGTTCCGGGACAGGAAGCGCCGACCAGCGTGTGCTGGGGATACCACAACAGGGCCAGCCTGATTCGAGTGCCGTTGAATTTCAACGCACCACGCCGCCTTGACCTGGTAATGAATCCGGATGAAACCGGCGACTACCCCGACCGTCTTACCCGGCCCACCGTCGAATACAGGAGTCCGGATGGCAGCGCTTTTGTACACCTGTTGCTTGCGGCGATTACGATGTGCGCGGAAGACGGTATGATGGCGCCGGAAAGCGTCCACATCGCTCGATCGCTCGAACTGACCCCGGAAAGCGGCCCGCGGCAGGAGCCGTTTGAACAACTACCCGACACCGCCGTAGCGGCGGCCAAGACGCTGGAATCGGGGCGCTCTTTTTTTGAGGACAACGGGGTCCCACCGCAACTGATCGACATCGTGGTGGACAAGCTCAACGACGAATCCGACATCGGTCTGACAGAGAAACTGCGCGCCCTGCCGGCCGCCGAGCGGCTTGTGGCGAGCCGGCGGCTGATGCACAAAGACCTGCACAAGCACTGATATCGCGCCCGGGCGCTGCAAATCCTCAAATATAATGATATACTATTAGTATATCGTCACCTTACAAAAGGAGGATAGCTGTGGGTGTGTACGTGCTCATGACCAAATTGACCCCGGAAGTAACCCACGACATCAAACACCGTGAAAAAATCGGCAAGAAATGGATGTCGAAGGTTAACGAAAAATGTCCCGAAGTGAAGTGGCTTTCGCACTACGCGCTACTGGGACCGTACGACTTTATGGATATTTTCGAGGCGCCGGACGCTGAGATCGCCGCGAAAGTCTCGATGATCACACTGTCCCACGGCGCGCTGCAGGCCGAAAGCTGGACAGCGATCCCCTATAACCGGCTGGTGGAACTGGTCGACGAGATCTAAAAACCTATCGGCTGTGAATCGCCGAAAAACCTCGCGCTACTGCGCGCTGTCGGCCTCACACAGGGCGCGCAGTCCGTCCAGCCTGTCCTGGACATCGGGAGGGATGTGGACGCCCGAGGATCCCGTATAGCCGCCGACAGTGTATTCCTCGAGGAAATTAAAAGCCATGCGACCGTAAACCGATTGCGGCGCCGTGCGAATCGCTTGCTCCAGCAGAATCTCCGTTTCTGAACTCCAGTACGAAACCGATATGTTCGACTCCGCCACCCCCAGCAGGTAGTAGGCCTCGACGAGGCGTTCCGGTTCCCTGTCGAGATCCTGTTGCAGGTAACGG
>CAYUDF010000558.1:0-2996 GCA_964443465.1 uncultured bacterium | reverse complement strand
ACCGTTTTGGATACGGCGTTGTCGGTGTGCTGCTGGAACGCGGCCTGAATGCGCGTATGCGCTTCGGGTGAAATATCGTGCGACGTCTTGAAAATCTTCTGCCAGTGCTCGGGAACTTCCTTCATTCCCTGGACGCTGCCCGTGTTGGCCACTTCCCGGATCAACTCTTCACTGTAAAATCCGAATTCGCGCGCGACTTCTTCAAAAGTGGCGTTTGATTCGACCAGTTCGTCGTTGTCCATTACGTTACGCACAAAAGCCAGAGCAAAAACCGGCTCCACCCCGCTGGTCGTATCCGCGATAATGCTGATCGTGCCGGTAGGAGCGATGGTGGTCCGCGTAGAATTCCGGATGGGGAGTTCGCCCCTGTCGGCGAAAACACTCAGCGCAAAGTTCGGAAACGCGCCCCGTTCTTCGGCCAGGTCACGCGATGCTTCATCGGCCGCGTCCTGAATAAATCCCATCAGTTCCCCGGCGATCTCGGTCGCACGGTCGGAATCGTACGGAATCCCCATTCTGATGAGCAATTCCGCAAATCCCATCACACCCAGCCCGATCTTCCGGTTGGCCTTGGTCAACGAATCGATCTGTTCCAGCGGGTAGTGATTCATCTCGATGACGTTGTCGAGAAAACGCACACCGGTGGCAACGCAATCGCCGAGCTGTTCGTAATTGATCTCTGCCTCACCCAGCGTGCCCGATACGAATTTGGCGAGGTTGATCGAACCCAGGTTACACGACTCGTACGGCAACAGCGGCTGCTCGCCGCACGGATTGGTGCTTTCGAGTTCGCCCAACCTCGGAGTGGGGTTGTCCCGGTTGATTTCGTCGATAAAGACAATGCCCGGTTCTCCGTTTTTCCAGGCGCCTTCGACGATCTTTTCGAACACCATCGTGGCCGACAGAGTGCCGGTGACGTTACCCGTACGCGGGTTGTTCAGTTCGTATTCGCCGTCCTCCCGGACGGCGTCCATGAACTTGTCGGTAATCGCCACCGAAATATTGAAGTTGTTCAACCTCTCGTTGTCCCGTTTGGCGTCTACGAAATCCAGGATATCGGGGTGGTCTACGCGGAGGATCGCCATGTTTGCGCCACGACGCCTGCCCCCCTGCTTGACCGTTTCCGTGGCCGCGTCAAAAACCGTCATAAACGAAATCGGACCGCTGGAAACGCCCTTGGTCGAATTTACGACGTCATTTTTGGGTCTGACACGCGAGAAGGAAAAACCGGTACCACCGCCGCTCTTGTGTATCAGCGCCGTGTGCTTAATCGAGTCAAAAATACCGTCCATCGAGTCTGAGACCGGCAACACAAAACAGGCCGAAAGCTGCTGAATATCCGTCCCCGCATTCATCAGGGTCGGTGAATTGGGCATGAACTCCTGTCTCACCATGACCCCGTAGAAGACTTCCTCCCAACGGGCGCGTTTGTCGTCGTCGATGACATAAAACATTTCCGCGGCCGCGATATTGCGGGCGACCCGTCTGAATAGATCGACAGGTGTCTCTGTCACCGCCCCGTCGGTATTCTTCATGAAATACCGCTTTTCCAGGACTCTCATGGCACTTTCACTGAGTGTCAACTGATCAGGGGAGGTTTCGATGCGCATCTGCTGTTCACTTCCTTCCAGCGGTGCAAAACAGGCCGAATCTCATTATGCACGAAACGGTTACGTCTGCGGTTCGATGTCCACTTCTAAGATACCACATATAGTGGAGAAGTGTATAAGTACCCGCTATATATTGTGGTGTCAAGGAATAGATGCAGCTTCCTTTTAAGTTTTTTAACACAAAAAAACACAAGGAGTTATGGCCGCGGCAACCGCCCGAATCGGTTCACCCAGCCTCGTTTTTCTCAACTTTTTTTTCTGGAAAAAACCGATTGGGATAATCCCTTGATTTATGGCCTGTTACGCGAGGTACTTTCGGCCGGTTTTACCGATTTGTCCTGATTCTTGCTTACCCTTCCGTATTCAATCGTCTTAACGGAAAAGATTTTGCCCGGTTATTCGGGGGGAGATAAAAAATGCTGCATCTTCGAGTCATCTCCGGTTCATCCAAAGGACGAACCGTCTCGCTGGACGAGTCACAACTGCCGCTCAGTATCGGCCGTGACCCGGAGAATATGATCGCGCTGGATCATACGGCCATATCCCGTTTTCACTGTTCCATCACGTCAGAAAACGGAGCCTATTACATAGAGGACAATAAAAGCACAAACGGAACCTACCTGAACGGCCGGCGGATAGAGAAGAATCGACTGAGTCCGGGCGACGAATTGATCATCGCCAACGTTGGGATCGTGGTGGAGGCGTCGCCAAAATCTATCTACGAAACCCACGCACCGCTCGACGTCAATGTCTCCATCGATATCAAATCCAAAAGCGACAACTCTCTGACAATGGCCAATCCCACCGAAGAGATGGGCGTAAAAGAGTTTCTCGAAGGATTCACCGAAGACGAAAATTCCAAGTCCTATCAGGCATTACATATTCTGTACAAGGCAGACCGGGCGTTTCGCGATATCGAAGACCTCAAGCAGTTGATGGAAAACCTGCTCGACCTGGTGATGGACAACATCCCGGCATCGCGTGGTTACGTGTTCCTGCTCCAGCGGGATACCGGCGCCCTGGTACCCTACGTCCGCCGGCCTGTCGGGGTGGCCAGTGACGATTCCGAAATCGTCGTCAGCCAGACCATACTGCAAACCGCCGTTCGCCAGCAGTCATCGATCATCTCGAGTGACGCTCTGGTCGACGAGCGTTTTATCCACTCCCGGAGTGTCGCTCACCTGGAAGTCCGCAGCGCGATGTGCACTCCCCTGATCAACCGGGGCAAGGTACTGGGCATCGTTTACGTCGACTCAACCAGCGAAGCGAACCTGTTCTCACGCGAAGACCTGGCCCTGTTTTCGGCTGTATCTCTCAAAGCTGGTATCGCTATCGACAACGCGAGGCTGTACGATGACCTCAGAGGCCTGTTTTACAACACCGTGG
>CAYUDF010000557.1:0-2996 GCA_964443465.1 uncultured bacterium | reverse complement strand
ATGTTACCTGATGTTTGACTCCGGACAGGAGGAGCAGGCGGCCGAAGCGCTGGTAACGGGCGCCGACCATGTGCTTATCCGGGACCCGGAAAACGCCTACCTCAAGATGCTTCCGCAGCTGATCGACCGGGCTGTCCATCGCAAACGGGAGGCGGAGATCACAACGTCCGATCATATGGCCTCCCTGATTATGTCTGATCCGGATAGCGAAGAGTATAAAAACGCGGACGAAATACTGAGAGAAACCGAACCGCTGTGGCGCGCGATGCTTGTCAATCCATTCGAGTATTTTCTCCTGGTTGATAGAGACGGTTTGCTCAAACACGTCAACCGAATGGTCGAAGGATATGACTTCAACGAAGTCATCGGCAAAGTTACGGTATACGAATTTACGGAGCAAGGGATGCGGGACGGTATCCGCGCCAAACTGGAAACCGTGTTTTCATCAGGGCGGTCCGTTCTGTATGAATTTTATACGCCTCAACTTGAACAATGGTTTTTTAATACAGCCAGCCCGGTCTATAAAAACGGACGGGTTATCGGCGCCGCGATTTTCGGGCACGATATTACCGAGAAGAAACAGGCGGAAGAAAAGCTGGTTGTCTCGGAGAAACGATTCCGTGAGGTTACAGAAACGATCCGGGATGTGTTTTATGTGCTGGACGCCAATACACTGAAGGCCGTCTATGTGAGCCCGGCGTTCGAAGAGATTTACGATATGCCTGTCCAGACGCTCATGGACAACCCGTACGCGTGGCAGAACGCGATCCACCCCGACGACCGGGATATGGTTGCGGAACGGCAGAGAGAACTGTTGAAAACGTTTCCCGACCGCTACGTGGGGCCCGAACACCGGGTGTTGCGACCGGACGGGGGGATCCGGTGGATTCAAAACCGGTCTTTCATGATCCGCGACAGCGCGGGCGAAAAGGACCGGGTTATCGGGGTTGTGAAGGATGTTACCGCGCGGAAAGAAGCCGAACAAAATCTGATCGAAACAACCTCCCGCCTGGAAGCCTTTTTTAAAACGTTTCCGGACCTGTTGTTTATCATCGAACGAGACGGGACGGTGCTTGATTTCCGTGTCGCCGAGGAAAACGACCTTTACCGAACGCCCGACCAGTTTTTGGGGAAAAAGATGCAGGATGTGTTACCCCCGGAGGTTGGCTGCAAGGTGGCCGATGCCCTCACGGAGTTGCAGAGGACCAACACCCCACAATCAATTGAATACTGGCTGGAAGTTCCCCACGGCCACAAAGCATACGAATCGCGGCTTATTGAGATGGATGAGACGCGAGTGGCGGTGATTGCCCGCGATATCACCGTTCGAAAAACAGCGGAAGAAGATCTCAGGAAAGCCCACGCGGAGCTGGAACGGCGCGTCCTGGAAAGAACCCAAGCCCTCAACAAGATGAACGAGGAGCTGCGGCAGGAAATGGCTGCCCGCAAAGAAACCGAAGCGGCCTTTAGGCGTGCGGAAAAACTGGCTTCCATCGGTACTCTGGCCGCCGGGATCGCCCACGAAATCAACAACCCGCTGGGCTCGATTTTGATGGCGGCGGACAACGCCCTGTATTCCGTTGAACACCCCGAAGAACTGGCGGACGCTGTATCCGCGCTGGCCGATATCAAGGACGAGGCGAAGCGGGCCGGGCGGATCGTAAAAACGGTGCTCCAGTTTGCCCGGAAGGACGAATCGCAGAGGGAACTGCACGACCTGGGCTCCGTCGTTCACCGCGCGAGCAAAATCTGTTTCGACACCGCATCCGAACGAGGGGTCGTTATCAATACGGATATCCCTGAGGGCTTACCTGAAATAAAAATCAATCCTTCAGAAATGGAGCAGGTGTTCGTAAATTTGATTTCCAACGCCGTCGAAGCTTCGGAAATCAATCAATCGGTAATGATACGAATCGATGTAAAAATCAGCGGCATAGAAGTAACTGTCGTCGATGACGGTTGCGGAATGACCAAGGAGCAAACCCGCCGTATTTTTGACCCGTTTTTTACAACGCGCCAGACGGAGGGCGGCACAGGTCTGGGTTTGAGTCTTGCCCACACCATCGTTCGCCATCATGGAGGCACAATAAACGTGTCGAGTGAGTCCGGTGTGGGAACGCAGTTTTCAGTTTCACTTCCAGTCTTTGGGGAAACAACGGATGATGACGGAAAGAACCCGTAAAATCCTGATCGTTGACGACGAGCCGAAATTCAGCCGGCAAATGAAAACGTTTTTTTTGCGGAGAGGCTTCAAGGTTGATACGGCCGCAACCGGCTCGTCGGCCCTGGAGCTGGCGCGGCAGAATCCACCGGAAGTCCTGATTATCGACTGGGTTCTCAAGGACACGTTAAACGGCCTGGATGTAGTGCTTCAATTAAAGAAGGATAATCCGGACATGGCAGCCGTGTTGATCTCCGGGTATCCATCCCCCGAAATGGAAAAGCGCGCGCGGGATATCGGCAAGGTAACTTTTATATCCAAACCGTTTGACGCGGGGGAGATACTGTCAGCGGTACAGCGCGCAGTGGGGGGAGAAGATTTATGAGGGTGTTCATCGCGGACGACGAACATCAATACAGGAGCCACATCAGCAAGGCGCTGAAAAGACGCGGGCATACAGTGGAGACAGCGGAAACTGGCCGGGTGGCGATCGAGAAGGGTATTCTTTTTCGGCCGGACGTTCTTGTGGCGGACTGGATGTTCCGGGATCAGCTGCACGGTGTGCACGTCGCGACAGCCCTGCAGTCAGTTTTTCCACGGATGAAAACGGTGCTCATATCGGGTTTTGCTTCCGACGATCTGGCCCTGGATGCCCGTCGCGCCGGAATCGACTGTTTTCTCGAAAAACCGTTCGACATTGCACAGGTGACACAAGTGGTGGAGGACGTGATCACCGATGGCGACGAGATGCGGGCGACGGGATTTGCGCTGCTTGAGCTGGATAAGGAAGGAAATATCGTATACGTAAACGAACACACGGAAAAGCTTCTGAGTT
>CAYUDF010000556.1:0-3002 GCA_964443465.1 uncultured bacterium | reverse complement strand
ATCGGCGTCAGGACCCGCGACGGGACTGTAATTCTGATGGAGAAGTTCACAGGACATCGACGTCGTGCGATACCGAGGCACCGTAGCCGCGTGGACGGAAGGGGGGTAAGGGGGGGCGTGCTAAGTGCTTATGGTGCAAAGAGAAGTGGTTTGGAAGATGGTACAGATTTTGCTGCCCTGTTCAGGATTATGGTCTTGACAGCGGATGGATTCTTCTCTACCTTCCGGCTAACTTTCCGCTGACCAAACGACCTGCGTGCTATGAAAGATAAATACTTTAATTTTCTATACATACCCGGCAAGAACGCCGAACCGAAGCAACTTCGCGTGCGGCGCATTCTTGTTTATGGGTTTCTTTGCACCATTGCCGTGAGCGCGCTGGTTGCAACTTGGACGGTTGTCTCATATTCGGGCAAGATCAAGCAGACCTACAGGCTGGCGACGCTGGAGAGAGAAAATGCCCAGTTACGCGCCGAACTGGACGGTTTTGTAGACGAAGTGGCCGCCCTCCAGCGACAGGTCACCCAAAACTTCGATTTTCAGAAAAAAGCCCGTATACTGGCCCAGCTCGAAGATATCAGCGATGACGTCACCGAAGTGGGTATCGGCGGCGCGGACTACGCTTACATCCAGTCCGTGGCCTATCTGGACCCCGAAACCCGTCAAAAGGTCCTCTCCGTGAGGGGCGATGCCAGCAAGTTGTTGCGGCAAGCCGAATTACAGAGAGAGAGCTATCAGGATATCATCCATAGCCTCGAAGAAACGACCGAAACCCAACGCCATACCCCATCGCTTCGACCCGTAAACGTAGGTTTTATATCGAGTTACTTCGGCCGTCGCATGGACCCGATTAACGGCCGCCGGTCGATGCACCGTGGGGTTGATTTCTCCGCACGCAAGGGTACACCCGTGTTTTCGCCGGCGGACGGCGTTGTGACGTTCTCAGGGCGCTGGAAGACGTACGGAAAGGTCGTTGAGATCTCCCACGGCCACGGTTACGTGACGCGTTATGCCCACCTCGAAAAGCAGCTCGTCCGCAAGGGACAGAAGGTCAAACGAGGGGATATCATCGCCAGGGTCGGCGCCAGCGGCAAATCCACGTTTTCACACCTCCACTACGAGGTAGAGGTCAACGGCAAGAGGGTAGACCCCCTCAAATATGTTCTCACCCGCTAGTCCCGCTGCTTCGAAATCTCCGACGAAATCGTTGTAATTTCCACTTGCCAAATTTTTTAAGGCTGATCTATTCTCACTACAGGTGAGAGTACCGGATTATCACCTTGAAATTTCAGGGCTTCCGATCTTTGGGCCCACCGGGCGCGGGTTACGGAACCTGGTCTCGGGTGGTTTTGTCCCATTTTCAATCCGGTCTAATTAGTTTTATTGAGGAGTCACACCTGTGAATCGCCTAGCCAGAATTGCTGCGCTTTTTCTGGTCGTCTCGCTCGTGCTGGTCGCACCGATGGATGTTTTTGCGCGATCGACGGCCCGTGTGGATCGCGCCCGGTATTCAGTCCAGGGAGCCACCACACGTATCGTGCTCGATATCAGCAAGTCGTGTGACTACAAGATCACCAATCATAAAAACCCCCACCGGATCGCGATAAACCTGCCTGGTTCCAAAGCGGGAAAATCACTCAAGTCGCTGAATCTAAGTAATGGCGTGGTAGACCGCGTCCGGGTCAACCGGTTGTCGTGGGGCGTGCAGGTCGTGCTGGACCTCCAGAAACCGGCGGCGTGGAAAGACTTTCAGCTTACACGAAACAAGCAGCATCCCGACCGGATCGTACTGGACGTATTCGACACACCGACCCGCCGAGCTAAAAGCAACAGCGGCAAACCGAGGCCGAGAACGGACGACCTTTATATCGTTGCGATCGATCCCGGTCACGGGGGCAAGGACTACGGCACCAGTAAGGTGGAGAAAAAGCTGACGCTGGATATCGGCAAAAGGATCGCCGCGCGGATCAACCAGCTGGACGGTTTCAAGGCTGTTTTAACACGAAGCACAGATAAATACCTGGTACTGGAAGACCGCGTTGATATTGCCGCTTCGAAGCAGGCCGACGTATTTGTGAGCATACACGTCAACTGGGCGCCGAACCGGTCGGCCCGCGGTGCTGAGATATTCTTTGTGTCACCTCGTGGCGCCCGGGTCGCCACGTCCCGGGTCCTGTCAAACCCGGAAAAAGCGGCGAACGAGCTTGGTTTATCAGGGACCCGCAACACCGATCTTCTCCACATGCTGGTCGATGTCAACCAGCAGGCAGTGATGACGCGAAGCGAAATACTGGCTGAATCGATCCTGGAATCACTCAGCAGAAAAGACCTGCCGCCGACCCGTTCGGTCAAGCAGCGGTCGTTCGAGGTACTCCGAACGATCGAAATGCCGTCCGTTCTGGTGGAAACCGGTTTCATCAGCAATAAACACGACTCGAAGCTGTTGAATAGCGCCAGCGGGAGACAGCACATGGCCGAGGCCGTTGCCAACGGAATCGTCGCATACTTCTTCAATCACCCACCCCCCCGCGGCCGCAGAGATCCCGACAAACCGGCGGTTGTCGTACACAAAGTGAAAAGGGGAGACTCTTTGTGGAAGATTTCGCGAAAATACGGTACAACTGTTGCGAGTCTTCAACGGGCAAACAAGCTGAACAATTCTTCGGTCCTGCACGTGGGACAGGAATTGATTGTCACAAACCGGTACTGATCGTACCGACGTCCCGGCCACTATTATGGGATTGAAAAAATCGCTGACTGAAAATCTCGGGGCAAAGATCATCGCCGTCGTTGTCGCGTTGTTTATCTGGTTCAACGCCAGCGGCCAGAAAGAAGTCATCTGGCTGAAAATGGTGCCGATCACGCTGGACAATATCCCCGATTCACTGGTGATCACCGGTAACATTCCCCAGCAGGCGGAAATCAGTATCACCGGTAACAAGCGGCAGTTGATGTTGATGGGATTCAAACGCCTCGCCCTGGGCATCGACCTCTCACAGGCT
>CAYUDF010000555.1:0-3008 GCA_964443465.1 uncultured bacterium | reverse complement strand
TTTCGAGTCGAAGTGGGGCACCTTGTACTTTTCCATCAAGGTCGGCATACGATCATCGTCGAGCGGGACCCATTTACGCGTGTCCTCCAGCGTCGACCAGACCACGTGCTTCAGATTCTGTTCTTTGGCGGCAGTAGCCATGGCGGTTGCGTTCGCATGCTCCTTGTCGGGAGAAAAGTGCTCCCAGAAAAACGTGACACAAAATGCACCGTACGCGCCGTTGAATGCTTTTGAAAGACTGTCCTTGTAGTCCACGTCGGCTTCGACAACTTCCGCACCCAGATCGGCCAGCGCTTTGGCCTTCGGCGAGTTGGCGTCTCTGGTGATCGCCCGGGCGGCAAAACCGCCGTCCGGGTCATTGAGAATGGCGCGAACCAGTCCGCCTCCCTGCGCTCCGGTCGCGCCAACGACCGCAATAATTTTCTTGTCAGACATGATGGGACCTCCTGAAATCAGTTATATGTTGCAGCAAATATAACTGAAAATACAACAGGTAACTACAATAAATACAACAGATTACATGGTCTTAATATGTGATTTGCGATGATCTCGACCCATGACCCACCCGGTCGTTCGGATCACTTGAAACAAAATCCGCGGACCGTTGTCTAACGGATAAATGGATCCATTTCATACCACCGGCCCTCAGGAAAAGAGAACCCAGACGATGCAACTGGAAATCAGAAATATTTCGAAAACCTATGGTAACGGCGTGAAAGCGCTGGATAATGTGTCGCTTACGGTGCCAACCGGGATGTTTGGCCTGCTGGGGCCCAACGGTGCGGGCAAGTCCACGCTGATGCGCTCGATCGCCACCCTCCAGGATGTGGACGGAGGGTCGATCACGCTGGGCGATATCGATGTCCTTCGGGACGTGGATACGGTCCGGCGCCTGCTCGGATATCTACCGCAGGATTTCGGTGTGTACCCCAAAGCGAGCGCCTCGATGCTTCTCGATCATTTCGCCGCTCTCAAGGGCATTACCCACGTGGGAGAACGGCAATCCGCGGTTGATCATCTTCTGAAATTGACCAACTTGTGGGACGTTCGAAAGAAAAAACTGGGATCTTTCTCCGGGGGGATGCGGCAACGATTCGGGATCGCCCAGGCGTTACTCGGCGACCCAAAACTCATTATCGTTGACGAGCCGACGGCCGGCCTCGACCCCGAGGAACGAAACCGTTTCCTCAACCTTCTCAGCGAGATTGGCGAACACGTCATTGTCATCCTCTCCACCCACATCGTCGACGATGTAAGTGAAGTGTGCAGCAACATGGCGATCATCAGAAACGGGCAACTGCTTCTCGCCGGTTGTCCGCAGGAAGCCGTCGACAACATCCGCGGTAAAACCTGGAAACAGGCGATTTCAAAAACCGACCTGGAAGACTTCCGCGGGAAATACAACGTTATCTCAACCCGGTTGTCCGCCGGAAAAACCGTTGTCCACGTCTACAGCGAACAAACACCCGGACCGGATTTCGAACCGGTAATTCCCGATCTTTCGGATGTTTACTTTGCCACTCTCAACACAACCAACCAGGGAGTCGAGGTATGACCACCCTGGAAGTGCTCCGATTCGAGCTGAAATACCACTTCCGGCGTCCGCTTCTGTACATCTTTGCCGTCTCCTTTTTGCTCATAGCATTATTGATCGTATCCAGCGACGCAATCATGCCCATCGGCCGCGGCGGCAACATCGCCCGCAACGCGCCGTTCGCCATATTCAACGTGCTCACATTTCTCAGTTTGTTCGGCCTGGTTGCTGTATCGTTTTTTGTCGCACCCGCCGTCAACCGGGACCATGAGTGGAACACCCAGGAATTGTTCTTCACTACTCCAGTTAAAAAAGGAGCTTACCTGCTCGGCCGGTTTTTCGGCGCGACGTTTCCGGTCGTGGCCGCTTTGGCGATGTCGTGTGTGGGGCTGGCCGTCGCCGCTTTTCTACCGTGGAACGACCCCGGGGATTTCCAGACGTTTAACGTGTGGCCCTATCTGTACTCATTGGTGCTGTTCATACTTCCAAACCTGTATCTCTCCGGGGCCATTTTCTTTTCTATTGCGACACTCACCAGAAAAACATTCTCGGCCTATGTTGCCGTCATCGCTTTCCTCGTTTTATACGGACTGTCCAGGGCGTTTCTGGGCGACCTCGACAACCAGGCGGTTGTCTCGCTGGCGGACCCGTTCGGCTGGAGCTCGTTTCGGATCCTGACGCAGTACTGGACGGTAGCGGAACGGAACACACAGCTATTGCCGTTATCCGGTATCCTTCTGTTGAACCGCGTGCTGTGGCTGTCCATCGGAACGGGCATTCTCGTCTATACCGTTTTCAGATACCGCATGCGAACGGGCGAGCCCGGCGGACGTCGCGGCCACCACAAACGGACAGCTCAACCAACGGCGGAAAACACCGAAACCGCGGCACCCGTTCGACCGGCGGAGATCCCGGCGGTAACCACTGAATTTTCTCCACGTGCGCGGTTCGCGCAGTTTATATCGTTCACGGTATTCGAAGCGAGAAGCGTCCTGGGCAGCACGCCCTTTCTGGTTGTGATGTTGTTCGGCGCCGCCAATCTGATCGCCCGGTTGTTTGTAGTTCGCGGCGGTGTGTCGGTCTGGCCCCTGACCCAGGAGATGTTGCACCGGATCGAATCGGGGTTCTGGATATATCCGATGCTGGTCATTGTGATCTACGGCGCCGACCTGATCTGGAAGGACCGCCGGGTGAAAATAAACGAGATCACCGATGCGCTGCCCGTCCCCGACTGGATCCCGCTGTTGTCCAGACTTGCCGCTTTATACGTGATCTCCGCGCTGATGCTCATTTTTGCGATGACATGCACAATAGGATTCCAGATCGTCAACGGGCAGTTCGACATTGAACTCCTGCTCTACTTCAAGGCCCTTTTCCTGGTAGCGCTCAGCGATTGGATGTTGTACGCCGCCCTGGCCATATTCTGCCAGGTCCTCGGCGGCAGCCTGCCCTTTGGCACCTTATTGTTTGTGCT
>CAYUDF010000554.1:0-3008 GCA_964443465.1 uncultured bacterium | reverse complement strand
GAGCAGGGCTTCGAATCCCCGCGGATCCACAAGCCCCCGGTCATCATGAGGGATGAGTACGACATCGGCGATGGTTTCAATCCACGTAGTGTGGTTGGAATGATGTTCCATGTGCGTAACAAAAACCACCGGCTTCTCGTCCGCGGAAATTTCGATCTGATGTTTGTATTTCTCGTGGATTTTGTATCCCAGAATTCTCTGAAATTTGTTTATGACTCCGGTCATCCCGGAGCCACCCGATAAAACGACGTCCTGCGGGCCCGCGTTAACATGTTCTTTTATAATTGTCAGCGCCGTGTGATAGGCGTGTGTCATCGCAGAACCGGTGACCGAGGTATCCGTGTGTGTGTTTCCAACAAATGGCGCGATTTCGTTGATCAGTTTCTCTTCGATCGGACGGTATTGTCTGCCACTCGCGGTCCAGTCTGCATAGATAATATTTTTGACACCGTAGGGGGTTTTGAATTTCTGGTCGATCCCGATCACATTGTCGCGAAATTGTTTAAAATATTTCTCAAGCATCTTGTAACCTGTCTGCTACTCGTGATCGTCTGTGTTGTACCCTGTGCTTTTCAATTCGTCGCGGAGCAGCGGTTTCATCAATTCGATCTGCCTGGGAGTGAGTCGTTCTTTCCACTTGCCGATCGAACCGGTGTTGACGGGCAAACCGACAGCGGCGTGGTGATCGAGCGCCGTGGTGTCGCCCATTTTTTTGAAAGTCTCGCTGTTGTCCATCATCTGTTTCTCGAATTCAACTCCGAGGAATGTGCATATCCACTGAACGGCTGACTGGGGATCGAACGCCAGGTCTTCATATCGCAGCTCCATATACCGGGGGCTGCCGATTTTGTCTCCCAGTTCGCGGGCATTTCGAACCCGCATCAACCACTGTTCGCAGGCCGCCTCAACGCTGCCGCCAAACATTTTGGCCTTAACGGCGGAGCTGACCGCGTCCCGCCCGTCGCGCAGCATGTGGATATAGCGTGCACCGGGAAACACCCGGTCGATCAGAAAAATACGCTCGGTGTTGAGCGGCGTCTTGTCGCCCCAGACCGTGGCCCCAGGCGACTGCGTGGTCGCGTAATGGCGATAAATGGTATCCAGAATGATCGCCAGCGATCGTTGTTCCTTGTCCAGCTGGAGCAACTGTTCGTACACCGGCCACAGTTCGGTCTGCCACGTGTGAAATTCGGGGTGGCTCTCGAATTCGCCGATCACCGTTTTGACCAGATCTTCCCAGTCGAGGAAGTTGAGCCGGTCCCACTTGCGCGCGATGCTTCCCAGTACATACGACTCGGGGGGAATGGCGATCGCCGAATGGCCGACGAGCAACGCCCGCAACAGTGTGTTGCCCGACCGCGCCGCGCCAATGATAAAAAACGGCGCCGGATTCAATTCATCGGGCCCACGACTGGCCGGGCACCGACCAAATACCGATTTTCCACCCAGGAACACGGCCCCGTAGAGCGCGTTGAGCCGCGGGTGGCGGGTGAGCAGTTGCTTGAGCTTCACTTTGAAGCCCACTTGTCTTTCCTCCCGGGTATCAGTCTTCAAAGGTTGCGACAGGATCGACGTCGGCGTCGTAGTCCACGCCGGGCACGCCAAATCCAAACAGTTTAAGAAAGTCCGCTTTGTAACCGTCATAATCGGTCAGATCCCGGAGATTTTCCGTTGTGATCTGCGGCCACAATTCGTCGATGACCGACTGGACATCGTCGCGCATTTCCCAGTCGTCCATGCGGATGCGTCCGTCGCCGTCTCTGTCGGCAGCTCCGCCGGCGTACAGACGGGTTGAAAACATCCGGTGGATCTGTTCGATGCACCCCTCATGGAGTCCCTTTTCCTTGAGCACACGGGACAACAGCGAGATGTACAGCGGCACCACCGGTATGGCCGAACTAGCCTGCGTCACCAGCCCCTTCATCACGGCAACAACGGCTTCGCCGTGATACTTCATCAGTTGTTTGTCCAACAGTCGCACCGTATTGTCGAGGTCTTCCTTGGCTTTGCCGATGGTTCCTTCCCAGTAGATCGGCCATGTGAGCTTCGGGCCGATATAAGTAAACGCCGCCGTCCGGCAGCCTTCGGCGAGAAGCTCCGCGTCTTCCAGCGCTTCCATCCACCACAGCCAGTCCTCTCCTCCCATCACCGACACCGTTTCCTGTAGTTCGCGCTCGTCTGCCGCTTCGATCTCGATCGGCTTGACTTCGCTCTTGTCGGTATCCAGCGTTTTTCCTTTGTACACCGACCCCAGGGGTTTGAGCACCGATCGGTGGGTTTCCCCTGATTTCGGGTGCAATCGCAC
This sequence comes from uncultured bacterium, assembly GCA_964443465.1. GTDB lineage: Bacteria > Krumholzibacteriota > Krumholzibacteriia > WVZY01 > JAKEHA01 > CAYUDF01. The sequence continues at coordinate 703 of CAYUDF010000554.1, read as the reverse complement.
CGGCGACGCGAGACTGTACACCACCAGGTCGACCGGCCCGGGACCCTTTTTGAGCACTTCGATAGTCCGTGACTTGATTTCGTCTGAAAACGCGTCACCGTTAAGACTCCTGGCAAACAGTCCGTCGGCGTGAGCGGCTTTCTCAAACGAGACGGAGTTGTACCAGCCGGCCGTGGCCGTACGTTTTTCCGTGGGTTCGCGTTCGAGAAATACGCCCGTTGTCGACGCACCGCATCCATACGCGGCCGTGATCCTGGACGCCAGGCCGTAACCCGTCGACGCACCCACAATCAGGACATTTTTGGGGCCACTCTCGATTTTCGGTTTACTGTTTACGTAGTCGATCTGCTCGCGAACGTTGGCTTCGCAGCCGGTGGGGTGGGTGGTAATACACACAAACCCTCTGACTCTGGGCTTAATGATCATATCCGGATCCTCGGGACTGGGTGATGGGAAATATCACTGACTGAACCCGAGGATTCTAGCACGGGGACCGGTAAAAACTGAACTCAAAAGGGCCGCAGGATGCACCCGTATCTCAGCGAATCGCGTTTACCAGCGCGGTTTTAAACTCTTCCGGTTCCGGCACACTGATCAGCACCGAATACCCGTCGGTGGTGGGCACATATACCACGCGGTGAGCATCGGTGACAAAACACAGGCTTTTTTCGCCGTTTTTCAGCTTGAACCAGCCGGCGCTGAA
>CAYUDF010000553.1:0-3022 GCA_964443465.1 uncultured bacterium | reverse complement strand
ATTTCGTCGAGTGTGAGTGGATCCACCTGCTGCAACATGGCCAGGCTGATGATCCCCAGCGCCGCACCCGTACCCAGAAGAACCCACTCCCTTTTGGGTTCGAGCTCGAATGGAGATTCCGCCACAGCCGGAGCAGTGGAAGAACACAGACACACCATCAGCATGGATATCCATACAGTTTTGAGACTTGCAATACTCCGGAAAAACGGGCTATGAGGGTAATCTCTGACGGGCGAGATAGTGCGAAACATAACTGAAGCCCACCAGTTTTTTGTGTTCTTCATCCCAAAGACGATAGCCGAGGGACTTCATACTTGTCCACAAGGTAATGTGCGGCACCGCCTGGAACATCGGGTGAGATTCGTGGCACTCCTGCAGATAGTAGTTGGGAATTCGCGGGCTCAGATGGTGAATGTGGTGAAAACCAATATTCCCGCTGAACCACTGAAATATTCGCGGCAATTTGTAAAAAGACGACCCATCGAGGGCTTGCCGAACGTAATCCCAGTTTTCGTGGCGTTCCCAGTACGTATTCTCAAACTGGTGCTGTACGTAGAACAGCCAGACACCAACGGCGCCTGCGACAACAATGACGGGTATCTGAACCAAAAGGTAGGCCTTGATTCCGATCGTAAAATGAGCCGCCGTCAAAATCGCCGCTATAGCCAGGTTGGTCCGGATCGTACTCCAGCGCGCGCGTTTATTGTCACCCGGAAACCAGTAGCGGTACTGGACAAAAAACAGAAAGGCCGGGGCCACACTGAAGAGGAAAAACGGATTTCGATAGAGCCGGTACCAGAGCCGTTTCCAGCGCGGCAACTCCAGGTACTCCTGCACGGTCAAAGTCCAGATGTCGCCGGCACCCCGGTTATCCAGATCACCGGCGCTGGCATGGTGTTTCGCATGCTGATGACTCCAGTAGTACGAGGGTACAAACGTCAACAACGCGGCAAAAAAACCGAGGATTCTGTTGGCCTTCCTTGATCTGAAAAACGAACCGTGGCCGCAATCGTGAGATATGATGAAGCTTCTGGTCAGAAAACCCGCAGCGGGGAAAGCGAGCGCCAGTGTAATCCAGTAGGAAACGTCCATAACAAAGTACATCAGGCACAGTATCGCAAAATATGGAATAATGGAATTTGCTATCTGCCGAAGGCTGCGGGGGAGACTTGGGACTTCATACCGGGCGACGATCTTGCGCCATGCGCGCCGGTTTTCTTTCGATTCTGGGGAAGGAATCACTTTTCAGTTATTTCCCTTGTTGGGGTCCATTTACGGCAGCGCTGCTGGAAAAGAGAAGGGGGCCGTTTTACGGCCCCCTTTTGACACGAGATATCGTGTTACCGGCGCCCTCTGCCGCCGCCGCCACCCGAATTGCGCTCGCGCGCTTCGTTGACGGTAAGGTCACGGCCGCCGAAGTCCTTGTTGTTCAGGCCTTCGATCGCGGCGTTGGCAGCCGAGTCATCCATCTCGACGAAACCGAAACCTCTCGGACGACCGGTGTCACGGTCGGTAACGAGAGAGACATCATGCACGGTACCGAAAGCTTCGAAAGCGGTGCGAACGGCGTCCGTCGTGGCGTCAAACGGCAGGTTGCCTACATACAGTCTCTTGGTTGCCATGGAATAGCTCCTTTTTTCCACGCTCTACTAGCGTGCGACAGCTTCCGTGAAAACACGGTAGCGATCGCGATTGTTATGGTTTGTTGGGACAATTGTCCAACCCTTTTTTTCGCTCGGGGAATCTACTCTGACCGTCGAAACAGCAGGCGTGGAATGTGCGGAAACGAACGTAGCAGGCCTATTCTCTGAGTCGACGTAACATAGCATCTAACCATTATAATTAAAAGATAAATATACACGCCCGCCGGCCGTTCGGAGCAGACTTGTGAATGCAATCACAATTCATTTAATAACAAGGAGTTGACTCATATTTCTTCCCCTGTTATATTTCACTGCCCACGACGATAATTGGGAGATCGGGGGTTAAATAATCTTTACAAAGGAAAAATCCTGAAAATATTCTGCCAATTATGCGTGTTTATCATCTTGTTGGTTTCCGCCGGCGGCGCCGCGGCAGGTCACTCAGCCGACAGTATTCCACCGGGTGTTGAAATGTTGCTTCCGCGGGGCGCCATCCCCGCCGTATTCCAACCCGTTTTTGTTACAGCGGACAGCGCCGACATTCCCGACGACGCGTGGGTGCTGGGTGTCGAGATCGAAGGCGAAGCCCACGCCTACAGCCTCAATCTTCTGAACCACCACGAGATTGTGAATGACCGCTTCGGCGACCGGCCGGTCGCCGCGGTGTGGTGACCACTTGCCAATACCGGCGTGGTCTACGACCGGACATTGGATGGAAAAGAACTGTCTTTCGAGCCATCCGGCGGGCTGCTAAACGCGGCGTTGGTGATGCGGGATATAGAAACGGACAGCTGGTGGTCAATCATGACCGGCAACGCCCTGGGCGGTCCCATGGAGGGGGTCCCGCTCTCCGAGTTCCCCGCCGGTCGAAAAATGACGTGGGGTCAGTGGAAGAATCTGTATCCCCATACCACTGTCCTCTCCGTAAACGGCCGCGAGCACGATGAGATCGATCCATACGAGCATTACTTCTCGGCCGCTGAAGGATTCAGAGGCGCTACAACGCCGGACGACCGCTTACCCGATAAAGAATCGGTTTTCGTTTTTTTAATGGACGCTGTCCCCTTCGCCGTGCCCCATTCGACGATCGAGGGCGGCAAGGTATTCAAGATTGGCAATAAGGAAATATTTCTGTATCGCTCACCCGGAGCTTCCCTATATGCATCGAGCTCCGCGTTTATCAACACGGCTGGTGTGGAAAGTCGATTTGTCGAGAAGTCGGGACGCTGGCAGGATGCGACGACCGGTATTTTCTTTTCGCCGCAAACGCGGTTCACTGCTGAAAAAACTGCGAAGAGCAGTACTCCCAAGCCATTGGACGGATTCGACACCTTCTGGTATATCTGGTCAAGCACCCATAAAGACGTGTATCTTCTAGA
>CAYUDF010000552.1:0-3025 GCA_964443465.1 uncultured bacterium | reverse complement strand
GGGTACGAAAAAGAGGGGCTCGTCGCCCTGGCGGAACTGTACCAGGAAACGGGCGATATCGATGCCGCCATCGAGACACTCGAGCGGGCGATCGTGTTTTTTCCGCCGGGTGACCAGACAGTTCGCAACTGGATCAGACAACTGGAGTCCAGGAATTAATATGAACAGTAATCCAGCGCAACCAACAAGTCCCGCCGCCCTGATAGAACTGGGCACAAATTCCTCGAAGCTGCTTATCGCCGACGTCCTGGCTTCCGGAGAAGCGGTCATGCCCCGGAAGTTTCAGAAGGAAACCACGCGGATCGGGGAAGGCCTCGAGGAAAACGGGGAAATCACGGCGTCCGCTGTGATACGAACGGTTAATGCGATCGGGCGCTTTCTCAAGCTGATCCAGCAGTACAACTGCAAACACGTGATCGGTTATTCCACTTACGCCTTCCGTGCCGCAACAAACGGACCCGAAGCGGCCAAACGGATCGAAGACGAGACCGGCCTCCGGATAGAAATCATATCCGGGGAGCAGGAAGCCCGATTCGCGTGGCTCAGCGCAAAAGCCTCGCTCAAGCTGTCCAGCCCGAACACGTATATTATCGATGTGGGCGGCGGGTCGACGGAATTTGTGCATGCATCCCGCGGCGGTGTTCTGGACTCACGATCCCTGCCCCTGGGCGCCCTTCAGCTCACCGAAAAATACCTGGTATCCGATCCCGTACGTCCCGACGAAACCGCCCGGTTGCGCGCTTTTCTGTCCGGACGGATCAAAACAGTGTTCGACGACAAGACGCGATCCGGATTAAGCCCGTCGCAGGTTGACATGGTGGCATCCGGCGGAGCGATCACCACCATTAAAAAAATGTCCGATCAGTCGTGGGATTTTTCTTCCGTCACTTCTCCCAAGATCCGTATCGGGAGTGTACGGCGGCTGGAAGCACAGTGCCTGGGGCTGCCGCTCGATAAAAGGAAACGGTTGTCGGGACTGGAGCCGGATCGCGCCGACATAATTCCGGCTGGCCTGGCGGTGGTGCTGGCGTTCATGGAAGCCGCCGGCAAAAAAGTGCTGACGGTCAACCCTTACGGCGTTCGCCTGGGGGTAATGCTCCACCTCGCTCGAAATAACTATCAATGGTAGCCTGAAACCGCCTCCACGGGCCGCCCGCCGGCGGTCGCGTTTCAACGGTCAGCAGCTCGCCCCCGACCGGATGCCGGACACGCAACCGCGCCCCGTGCAGCGCAATCGTTTTGTCGGCGAGTGGTTCAATCGCCCCGTACTTGATATCCCCGACAATCGGAAAAGAAAAACCACTCAACTGGACGCGTATCTGGTGGTGCCGACCGGTGTGGGGTATTACCTCGAGTAATGACAACCCACCGCGGCGGTCGAGAACGGACCACGTCAGAGAGGCTTTTTTCGAGCGGACTGTGGGCCGGTCGACGGCGCGGGAACGATTGTGATCACGTTCCAGATGGGCGACCAGCTCCCCGCTGTCGTTTTTCATGTATCCGGACGTAACCGCCAGATAGGTTTTTTCGGTTTTCCTGTCGTGAAACTCCTTCGACAGCCGCGACGCCGCTTTTGAAGTCTTCGCAAACAGCACCACACCCGATACCGGCCGGTCGATTCTGTGGACGAGACCAATGAATACATTGCCTGGTTTGTTGTACTTGTCTTTAACGTAACGTTTCACCATCGCCAGGGCTGTATCGTCCCCGGTTCGGTCACCCTGGACCAGGAGGCCACCCGGTTTCATAATACCGATCAGATGGTTGTCTTCGTACAATATTTCGAGCTTTTCCGGCATGGCATTGACCGTTTGACAAGGCTGGCCTATACTGGCCCGACCCAGTGTCGTTTATGACCCGAACGAGGAATGGAACTTATGATAGAGGTTAAGAAACTAACAAAAATATACGGCAAAGTCGAGGCGCTCAAGGGTATCTCGTTTACCGTCACCCCGGGAGAGATCTACGGCCTGCTGGGTCCGAACGGCGCGGGAAAGTCCACAACCATCAATATCATCTCCGGACTCGTCGTACCGTCGGGTGGTTCCGCATCGATCGGGGATTTTGATATCTCCAGTCAACCGACGGACGCAAAAAAAATCCTGGGCGTCGTGCCCCAGCAGTCAATCGTTATCGAAGAGCTGTCCGCTCTCCAGAACTGCATGTTTTTCGGGTCGCTGTACGGTGTTCCCCGGGGAGAACTGAAAGAACGGGCCCTGGAGTTGCTGAAATGGGTTGAATTGTCCGACCGGCTGAAGGAACCGGTGAGCCAGTACTCCGGCGGAATGATGCGTCGTCTGACACTCGTGCTGGGGCTGTTGCACCGGCCCCGGGCGCTGATTCTCGATGAGCCCACGGTTGGTCTGGACCCCCAGACGCGGCTTCAGATACTGGAACACGTTGAAAATATCGCGGAGCAGGGAACAGCGGTTTTGTTCAGCACACATTATCTGGACGAAGCCGAGCGGATGTGCCACCGCGTGGGAATCATCGACGAAGGCACGATCATCAAGGAAGGTACACTGGCCAAGTTGCGCTCCGAAGTGGAAGATGTTCAACTGATTCATCTGCGCGGGCTTTTCGAACCGGGAACCGCCGAATCTATCATGGAATCGGTCAGCGGAGAAATTCTCCAGCAGAATCCCGAAGAAATCGTCATTTCCATCCCGGCCGCCGCTAGCAACGTCACTTCCCTGCTCGAAAAAGCGTCTGCGCTGGAAAACGTCAAGGAAGTTTCCGTCCGACCTCCGTCGCTCGAAAGCCTGTTCATTCATTTGACAGGCAAAGAAATTCGTGACTGACAATGTTTAACGATAACAGGGCATCATGAATCTGTTCAGAATGTACTGGGAACGAACTTTGAGAAAGCCGGGGGCGATTTTCCTGTGGCTCCTGCTCCCGTTTGTATTCATGACGATATATTCCCTGTCGTTTGGCGGCGATAATCAGTTCTCCGTCGGCCTTGCCATTGTCGACCGCGACAGCTCTTTTGTGTCGGGATTCGTAAAAAACGCTTTTGGCCAGG
>CAYUDF010000551.1:0-3040 GCA_964443465.1 uncultured bacterium | reverse complement strand
AGAAAAAAATCGCAGCCGATCCGCTGGTGTGGCCCAAACACCCCGCGTACCCGGCACAGAAGTAAAAGAGGTTACACCGCGTGAATAGAATTTCGGTTCTGTTGTGCGTTGGTATTGCGGTACTGCTGGCCGCGGTGATCCCGGACGGATCGCGCGGCCAGTTTGGCCGTGACCCGGCGGGTTATGTCCAGTTTGACAACGGCCGCGACCTGCGTGGTCTGCCGTTTGAGCTGAACAGCGACAAGATGTATCTGCGCACGACGATCAACGGCCGCGGGCCGTTCTGGCTGGTGCTCGATACCGGATCGCCGGGCATGATCATCGACACGCGGGTGGTCAACGAACTGGGACTGAAGACGGGTGAGTCGTGGCGCGCCGGCGGCGCTGGAGACAAGCCGTTTATTATGTCCGAGGTGCTGGATTCAGTCGATGTGGAGCTGGCCGGTCTGCGACTGTTCGGACAGAACGCCGTATCCGGGCCGATCGATTCTGTGGTGGGACCGTTTGAGGGGCGGACGATCGATGGTGTACTAGGGTGTTTTAACCTGTTTGCTTATTACATCGTAGAAGTCGATTTTCACACCGGACTGATCAACGTCCTGCCCCGCGACGACTACACACCTCCCGATGGCGCAAAAATTCTGCCCGTCGCTGTAGAGGGTGGACATGCGCACTTCGAAGCCACACTCACACCGCAAACCGGCGAACCCGTGACCGGTCAATACATACTGGACACCGGCCTTCGCGGTACCGGCATCCTGACCAGCCCGTTTGTCAAAAACAACGGTCTAGAAGAACGGATGGGTCACACCGAACTGGCCACCACCGGTGGCGGTGTCGGTGGAGAGGTGCGTTCACTCATCGGCCGCTCGTCTAAAATCCAGTTCGGTGACGTCACGCTGGACAACCTCTACTTTGCCATGTACCAGGGAACGGCCGGCATACTGGCCGACGAAGAACTGGCCGGCATCGTGGGGTCGGCCATCCTGCAGCGCTACCGCTGTGTGTTCGACTATCCCGGCGAACGCATTTTGTTCTACGACAACACCCATGACTCCGACCGCCTGGACTACGACAAAAGCGGCATGTTTCTGGTTTCCGATGTCGCCGACCGTTCCATTATAAGCGTCATCGACGTGGTCGAAGGATCCCCAGGTGATGAGGCCGGAATTAAAAAAGGCGATGTGATCCCGGGTGTCGATGGCACACCGGCCAAGACGTTACGCCTGGAAGGTATTCGAAGGCTGTTTCGCCGGCCGGCCGGAACCACCCTGCGACTCGACATCAAGCGCGACGGGGTATATTCGAAATCCCGGCTGACACTTCGCCGCATCATCTGACGACTCCGGTCAGAGGCCACTTTACGCAACGAACCCCGCTTGATACCCCCCCCCTTGCCTGGATGTTCCCGCCAGGTGCGCGGTCGATTTTAATCAAATTTTATCAGCCATTTTGCTCCAGTTTGTCGCACATGTATATAGGGGGATTCTCGCGATGTCCCGCCGGTGACACTCACACATCACTTGTCCAAGGAGAGCACCATGCGAAGAAACGCTGTTTTGGGAGCATTGGCGATTGTATTTGTCGCAGTTATTTTCATCTGGCAGGCGACCGCACAGCCGCCGTCTGTGGTGCCCGAGCCAGTATTGACTCCGGAGCCATACAACGTACTGTTTATCATTGTGGATGACATCGGGGTCGATCAGATCCGTATCTACGAACAGGAATACGACGACTCGCACCAGGATCACCGCGATCCGTGCACGCCACGAATCGACCGCCTCGCCGGTTCGGGTCTGCGGTTCACCAACGTCTGGTCCAACCCGGTCTGCACGCCCACCCGCTCAATGATCATGACCGGCCAGCGGGGTTCATTGACGGGGATTGGGAGTGTCACCAATCCTATAAGTCCCCAGCAGGATGGTCTTCAGATAACCGATGATCTCGCCAGCAAATTTGTGTCTCACGATGCGGCGGTGGGCAAATGGCACCTCGGCGACGAGACACAGGAACCGGGGCATCCGATCGATGCGGGGTTCGACCGTTTTTCCGGCACGCACTACAACGTAAGCGAAGAACCACAACAGGACGGTCCGAGCTATTACGACTGGTTACAGTGGGACGGGACGGATTGTATGCCCGATCAGATAGTCGATAACTACGCCACGGCCGTCACCACGGGCAAAGCCCTCGAGTTTATGCAGATACTCGATGACGAGTCGGGATCGGAACCGTGGTTTCTCTACGTATCTTATCACGCCTCCCACAAACCGTTTCATTGTCCGAAAGAATGCCCGGACGATCCCGCGTACAGCGGGAATGGAGACTGCTCATGGTGTCTCGATTGTGGGCTTCATGCCGAAGATCCCCTCTACCAGACGCGCGCGATGACCCAGGTGCTGGATCACAACGTCGGCGATCTGTTGGACAAACTGATTGAACTCAATATCGAAGACGAAACCGTTGTGATATTTATTGGCGACAACGGCACGCCGAACGCTGCGTCGTTTCCGCCGTTCGGTTATCCCAAAATAGAGGGGTACAATCACGCGAAGGGGTCGGTGTACCAGGGCGGCATCAACGTCCCGTTGATCATTCGCGCCCCGGGCATGGAAGATCAGACTATAGGGACCAAATGCAACGCGCTTGTCAGCGCGACCGACCTGTACGCCACGTTGGACCAGTATCTCGACCCCGAAATGTTCTCGAATGGCACGGACTCCTATTCGCTGGCGCCGTACGTCAATATCACGGGTTACGGTTTGCCAGAGAAACATGACTATGTATACTCCGAACGTTTCAAACCGAATTTTCAACCAGCCGATGGAGGCGGTCCACCCGACGACTACGTGGCGGAGTTACACATGCGCGCGATACGCAACAACGAATTCAAATTGATCCAGATAATCACGGCGAACAGTATCCAAGAGAAGTTCTTCAAGTTGTACAACGCCAACACCGAACTGCCGGCTCCACAGGATCCGGCCGATCTGGATTTTGATCCGGCCGAATTTCCAAAATTACACGACCCCGAAGTAAG
>CAYUDF010000550.1:0-3044 GCA_964443465.1 uncultured bacterium | reverse complement strand
GATGTTGTGTTCGCGAAGCCGTACTTCCGGTTTTTTCAGTTCCAGGAGCAGGCGAATCGGCCGTTGCTCGTCTTCGTCGAGGAACTGGGTGTCTTCGTAGGCGATTTTGTATGCGGGACTTTCCGTCAGGGATTTTGTCAGTGCCCGTCGTGTCTTGTCAGTGTCTGCTTTTTTGCCTGGCATTTTTGCTCCCGGAGCGAATAGGTTTTGCGCGAACTCAAAAATCAGGATTTTCTCAACAGGCGGGCGGGATTGCCGGCGTATGTACCCGGTTCGTTGATATCCTTCGTAACAACCGATCCCGCGCCGATGACCACGTTGTCGCATATTGTCACCGGCAGGATGGTCGCGTTGGTGCCGATGCTCACATGGTTACCTAGTTTCGTGGCGGCCCACAGGTCTGTGCGGTCGCGCGCGGTGGGGCCACCTGTGCGAAACATATCGTTGATAAACATCGCACCGTGTGAGATGAAGCAGTCGTCGCCGATGGTAACGAGTTCGCAGATAAACGCGTGGGACTGTATGCGGGTCCTCTTGCCGATGGATACGTTGCGCTGGATCTCCACGAAAGGCCCGACAAATACTTCGTCGTCCAATTTGCAGCCATAGATGTTGACCGGTTCGATCACGGTTACGTTTTCGCCACAATCGACGTCCACGATACCCGCCTGCAGTTTTCTCACGTCGCCCATGCTGTGCCATCCTTTGATATGGTGGATTTGTTTGACGGTGTTATTGTAGCGCGTCTTCGATTCGGCGTCATCAGGCTTCTCCCGGCGCCGGCGGGACGCCGCGCGGGGAATCGCTAACGGGGTCAGGAGCGGCTGGGAGCGGGGCTTCCGTGAATCCAGCGGTTGAGGACGTCCTCCAGTAACTCCATTTTTACGGGTTTGGAGATGTAGTCGTCCATACCGGCTTCCAGGCAACTCTCCCGATCTCCACGGACGGCGTGTGCCGTCATGGCGACGATCGGGATGCGGCGGTTTGCCTTTTCCAGGTTTCGTATAGCGCGGGTTGTTTCGTATCCGTCCATATCCGGCATCTGGCAGTCCATCAGGATGAGCGAATAATTGCGGCGCGCCATCGCCTCGAGGGCACGATTGCCATCGCCGACAACGTCGACGCGGTACCCTAGTTGTTCGAGCATGGAACGCGCGCACGAGACGACGGAGCTCACGCGCCGGCACATCATCGAGGCTTTTTTGAGAGGGGGAGCCTCAGTATCGTCTTCAGGCGGTCTGGGGGGACGCGGCGGGGGTCGGAGATGTAAATCTCGTGGTGGCGGCCGTGCGGCGCGTAACCCTCCGTGTCTGCATACTCCAGCATCACCGCGACCGTCTCCGGTTCATTCTCGTATGGCCCCGTGTGCAACATCTGAACGCACCTGCCCTCTGCTTTCGTTGTCAGCGTGACCTCCGAGACTTCCGGGGCCTTGCCCTTGTCCAGCAGCACTTTGATCGCCTTTTTCAGTTCCGTGTTTTTCACAAAGTCTGGCGTGCGGATCATCATCGACCAGCACCAATCCTCCTTCGGTGTGGAGCTCATGTCACCGTCGCCGTCCACCGACCACAAGGCTTCCAGTTTGCCGATGACGTAATCCTGTCGCCCGTCAAACTTGCGCGTCATCTTGATCGTGTATGCAACCGCGTACAACGCACCGATTTTTGCCGTAAACTCATTCCCGCCCGGTGCCCCTTTGCCATCGACATTCAAGTAAGAGCCCTTATTGACGTCGATCAACGCCGGTTTTTTCGAAAGCGTGTAGTCCTGCTTTTTCAGCTGCTTGAACAGGTCGACTTTTTCCTGGTTTGCCATGATATTCGTTCTCCGTGTTCAAGCGGCCGGACCCCGGGGACCCGGCCGCCGGTTGATGCCGTTTATCTGGATTCGAGTGGGGCGTAGATATCGGTCACGTGGTCTTCCGGATCCGTGTTTTCCGGATCTGTGAGATAAAACTCCAGGCTCGGCGCGTGCCGGCATTCCCGTCCCATTTTCGGGATTTCCTGCCCCATCAACTTCGCGTACGTTTCACTCAGTTTTTCGTACGGCCCCAGGTGCGTTGTGAACGCGTATTCGCCCGCCTCGATCACCGCGACGCCGATATCACCCTGCGCCTCAAAGTCTTCGTCCACCGTCGCGCATGCGTCGTAGCGAATTTTGTCGGCGGGTGTGACATCGGGATCGTCGTAACTCATGCCGATGTATTTTGTGTCGGGGCCGAGCCGGCCCTGCTTTCCCAGTCGCGCGCACAGCTTGTCCCAGGCCGCGCTGCATTCATTGTACGGACCGACATGGCGGACAAATGCCACGCGTAACGGTTCCAGTTTCTTGATTGTTACATCCATATTTTCGTCTCCCGGCTCAACGGGTTCAAAGTTATCTATATCAGTTCCTTCCCGGTAATGAACACGCCTTGGTGTATCAAGGGGAGGGAAGTTGCCGGACGACGAACGAAACGCCGAGGGAGACAGACCCTGTTTCGCTTTGAAGGCGCGGGTGAACGCTTCGTGTGTTTCATACCCCGCTTCAAAAGCGATCGAAGTGACGGGTGTGTCGCTGTACTTGAGCCGCATGGCGGCCCGCTCCAGGCGAAGGCGTCGAACGTGTTCCTTGACCGATTCCCCCGTCATTCCGCGGAAGATGCGGTGGAAGTGGTAAGGCGAGAACGCCGCGACCCTGGCCAGTTGGTCCAACGGCAATTCGTCGTCGAGATGCCGCTGGATGTGCAGCAATACCCGAGTCATTCGTTCCTTGTAGTCCTGAAGTGTAGATTTTTTCACGTTTCGCTCACTATCGTTGATAACAGTATGCCGTGAGCGGGTGGGCTCTGCTTGACCGTGCTTGCGAATTTTCTTGATTATTTTTGCTATTTTACTAGATCAGGGCGCCGTTGTGCAGAACTATAGGTCTGTCGAGGGTCCCGAGGTGTCTGGCGTACGGTTACGCGGCGCGAGCCGGGCACGGCTCCCCTGCGGCCCCCTCAAACGTAGCACGACCAGCCATGACGGGTCGCCTCGCCTTGATCGGCTCGCAGATCGACCCTC
>CAYUDF010000549.1:0-3044 GCA_964443465.1 uncultured bacterium | reverse complement strand
TGGATGATCGGTGGCTGTTCGTCCACAGAGGAACCGGCCGTCGACGAAGAGTTGATGACGCGCGATCAAACCATTGATCCGAACGATCCGTACGGCGGACTCAACTTTGGTGACGAGGCGCCGGCGTTTGGCGATGCCGAGTTGACAGAGATGTACGGCCCCGAGTTGGACGCCGAATACACCGATCCCATGGAAAACGACCCCGAAGTGGTCCGTGCGCGCGAGCGCAAAAGACCCGTCACGTACCTGATGATTACGTGGGGAAACCTGAAAGGCGATGCAACGATCGATTTCCGCACCGATTGGACCGGCGGATTGATCGCTGAGAACGGCGCGATCTGCCTCAAACGCACCATCGCGTGGGACAGTCACGACCAGATTCTTCCGCGCACGTCGCGTGACTTGCTCCGGTGGGAATCAACAACCGGCCGCCATTTTGACGGCGTCCTGGTCGCGTTGCACAAGATCGTCAAGCGCGACTCCACATTAGATTCCACTTCCGTGGACATCGCCGACGATACACGGCTGTCGATTACGTTCCGAACCGGTCCGTTTTCGGTGACAATCGACGAGGAAAACCTTACGGACCTCCACCGCGTTGTCAAAGTCGACGACGCTGGCAACGCTGTTGCGTTTAATACCATTAACGTGCAGCCGAGCGCATGCCCCGCCGGTTTTATGGGCGGCCAGTGGCGACCGGTTGAAGACCGACCGGGCGGCATCTTCAAGGGAAGATGGATCAGCCACAACGGTGTACATGCCGGTTACCTCAGAGGTTTCTACGGGGCAACGGCTGATGGCGACAACGTGTTTTTCGGCAAGTGGATCAAACACAACGGCCAGTTCCAGGGATTGCTGCTGGGTTACTACGGCGGCTTTACCGACGAACCGGGCGGTTGGTACAAAGGTATCTGGGTCACCCGAGGATTGCGTACCGGTGGTCACGTGAATGGTATCTGGAATACCAGTGACACGGCCGAACACCCCGGCGGATTTTTCAAAGGCCGCTGGACAAAAGTGTGTAACACCGCAGTCCAACCCGAATAGCTCAGCCCTCACAGGCTGAAGCTGAGAAGCCCTCGTCGGACGCGCGCTCGGCGGGGGCTTCGTTTATTCTAAAAGTTCGAGTCCCGTTTGGGGAGTCAACTCATTTGTAACCCTCTTCATAAACTGGCAACTCCCAGATTGCTTTGCGTCCAGTCTTCGGACGGCGTGAGACGGGCGAGATCGATCATATTTTCGGAAATTACGCGCACGCCAACGTCAGCGTCTGATCACCAGTTTCAGGGTTCGTGCGGAGAGCCCGTCGAATACGCGGCAGAAATAGACCCCGCTGGGGAGAGTGCGACCGCCGTCGTCGCGGCCGTCGAAGACTAATTCGTGCCATCCCGACGGCAGCGTCTGCGCAGGCCACGCGCGCACCCGCCGACCGCCTACATCGTAGATTTCGAGACGCACCGTAGCGTTACTTTCGACTTGGAAGCGGATCGCAGTGCGTGTTTCGAATGGGTTGGGTGCGCTCGAGACAGTCGACAGGGCCGGCAACTCCGTGGGACGCTCGGCAACGGAGACGGGGGAGGCATCGAGGGTGCGTGCGTAGAGGTCGACGTCGGAGAGGTTGCGGAAGTCCTCCCACGCGACAATGGCTCCGCCAGAGCCGTCTTTCGCAAGCCCGGCCCCTTTCTGTAAAGAGCCGGTGTGGCACACGGTCACACCCGTGCTGCCCCATAGCCGATATCCCGCGGCGTCGAAGTGCTGTGCCTGTACGTTGTCTGTACTGGCGTAGTAGTCGTAGATAAGGACGATGGCCCCGCCGGCGTCATCACTTACCATCCCAAGCAACTCCGGCCAGGCGCCGTGGCCGGGCGCGGCGGAAACTCCGTCGGCGGTCCACTGCGCTGTTCCCCCAGCGTCGACACTCTGTGCGTAGATCCCGGCACCGGGATCTCGCCTATCCTCCCACGCAAAGATGGCACCGCCCCCGCCGTCTCCGACTACCCAGACTGGGTATGCCTGGGGACTGCCACCGGGGCAGACCGCCACCGCTCCGGGCCACAAGAGGGTCCCCGATGAGTCCACCCGTTGGGCGAAGAGGTCCGTTGTATCCTCGTCGTCCACGGAAAAGAGGATAACCGCGCCGCCGGCACCATCCTCCACTACCGCCCGTGCCCAGCCGGAGCCGACCACCACACCGCTGTCCGGCCAGACCTTGGCACCCGACGGGCGCAGGCGCTGCGCCCGCGCCTGGTAGTCCGTTCTGTTCAGGTCGTGCCTCCAAAAGACAATGGCCCCACCGGTCCCGTCTTCCACCGCGGGGCCCGGCCACTCGTCGAACGCCGACGCCGCGACCTCCAGTCCGGAAGTGCCCCACAGGAGGTTGCCCGAGGGATCGATGCGCTGGGCGTAGAAATTCAACCAGTTGGTGCCGGAGTCGCGGTGGTCGGACCAGGTGACGAAGACGCCGTCGGCGCCGTCTCTGGCCAGACCGCCCTGCGATTGCTGGGTGCCGGTAAACGCCGGAAGGACATCCACGCCGTCGGTCGCCCACAGGATCGTCCCCGTCGAACCCACGTGCTGCACATACGAAGCTTGGTTTAGGACGAAGGCGCCGCCGGTGCCGTCCCCGACGACTCTCCCGAGATAGGTCCCCGTGAATCTCCCGAACAGGAGAACGCCCCCGGTGTTCCAGAGGCGATCACCCGCCGCCGATATGCGCTGGGCGTAGGCTCGGGTTTCGGTGGGATAGAACAGTGTCCGATCTTCCCACACGACGACCACCCCGCCGGCACCGTCCTCTACCAGTATGGGTTGGAGCTGGTGGTTCGGGCTGGTCACCACGAGGATCCCGTCCAGCGGCCACGAGCCGAATGCGGGCGAGACCATCGCCGCCGCGATCGCGCCAGTGCAGAGGACCGCCAAGGTTAATAACACGGATTTTCGAGCAAATAATCGCATCAGAGATACCTCCTGTTTTGAGTGGAAAATGCAGTGAGGGTGCAGAGGACCGCCAAGGTTAATAACACGGATTTTCGAGCAAATAATCG
>CAYUDF010000548.1:0-3047 GCA_964443465.1 uncultured bacterium | reverse complement strand
TCCCGTGGGCCACCACAACGTCTCCCTCGATTTTTACGCGTTCGATCGATTGCGATGACAATCCCAATTGGAACTCGCGCTCTTTTTTGAAATCAACTCCGTCGTCATAACTCAACCGGGAAAACGCGTTGCGCGCCACCAACCCGATGCTGAAGTTTTCGGTGAGTGTTACACGCAGAGCGCCGTCCACGGAGCTGCCCTTTCCGCCGAATCCCTGGACTTCGCTGGATGACGCAAACAGGTCAAGGGCGATGGCAAACGTGACAAAAAAATCCGGGGTATAGGCGTAGGCCAGCCGAATCGTGTTCTCATCGTAGCTTTCGCCGCTCTGGATTCCCAGTTGCAGGTTCGTAAACAATATACCGGCCGCGTGTTGCGCCACGCTGAGACCCTCTATGTTTTTGCCGCTTCGCTTGATCACGTGGGCATAGGCCAGCTGTGACTGGTTGGCCGTTGCACCCGGAACAATATTGATATACGACGCGCCAAGCGTGTGCGACTCCAGAAGACCCAGCATGGCCGGATTCCACTGTACCGCGCTCTCGTCATTAACAGTTGCCACGGCCGCGCCGCCCATGCCCCATGCCCTTGCGCCGTATCCCGGTGACTTGAACGCGCCGCCCTCGGAGTAGCCGGCGTGAGCCGTGGTCCACGTCATCAGGATCGCCGCAACGGCGAATAGACAAATATGAAGTTTTTTACTGGTCATTTGCCTAGCCGTCAGGGTCAAACAGGAATATTTCACGGAGGACGTCAGTACGGCCTTCGCTGTAATGAATTTCCGCGACCGCCACCAGCGGCCCTTTTTTGGTCAAGTTCCCGGTGCCGTTGAGTCCGTCCCATATGAACGCGTAGTTCCGCCCGAGATTCGACAGTGTTTTTGAAACGACCATGTCGCCGGACATGTCATACAACCTGAGTATTACTTCGGTCGCTTCCGAAGAAAGGTTTACGTTGAACTGGTCGCCCGGATGGAACGGAGCTGGTATGAACATCCCCGATTCCGTGTCGTAGATTACCCTGATCGTGTTGGACGGGTCGCTGTTATTGCCCGCCAGATCCCTCACGATGACATAAAATACGTTCTGTCCGTCCACCAGCGGAACGTCTTTTTCAAGGGTCGTGTTCGAAACGACAAATACCGAGTCGATCTGAGCGTCGTTTCGAAATATCTTTACCGCGGCCGGTGACCTCGCCCAACTCACGTTCAGCGGAAATACTGAATTCCGCCAGGTCCCGTCGAACGGATCAAGTCTCGGTGTATCCGGCGCCGTCGTATCTACTGTAATCGAGATGCCCCTCAACGCCACCCGGCCGGTATCCGCGGCCACTGCATCTTTGGCACGAATCGTAATTTTGTAATCCCCGTCGCCCGGCAATGAGTCGGCGAGCGGGAAATCAAATAAGACGGTGTCGTCCAGTCCCTGAGTGAATTCCAGAACATGGAATTGGGAAGAATCGGAATACCGTGCGTACAGCGAATCAATACCGCTCCGGTCCCGTGCCCACCCGTAAAATCTATCGGGCACCTCCGACATTTTATCGCCGTCGAATATGTTGGTGGATTTTATCTCGGGCGCGTCGGCGTCAACGTTTGCATAGTGGTTCACTCTTCCCGCGTGACCCGCCTTGTCGGAAATTACAAATTCGAACGGGTAGAAACCGTCGATAACATCCGTGAGGGTGCCATCCCACTTGTAGGCGTACGTACCGTCCGATCCCGTAAATACCGGCTCGAACCAGTCGTTGTCGGGCGTAAATTCACCCCCAATGGGAGTTGTGACGTCGTAGGCGAGTTCATCCGTCAGGTGGGGTAAACCGTAAGTAGGCGAACTGTCTGATATAAGGATTGAAACAGTATAAATCTGCGGTGTGCCAAACAGCCCCGGCGCGAACACACCGGGTTCAGCCCCCAGGATTGTGATAACGGGTGGGGTATTGTCGATCGCCACCGGTAGTGTGGCCGATGTATCCGTGGCTGACAACGTTCGCGCTGTCAGAGTAACCAGATACAAACCCTCGGGCAAAGCGCCACCATCAAAAGCTCTTCCGTCCCAGCCCACCGTGGTGGCGCCGGCGTTAAACGGACCGGGGGCGATCAGCGTGTCGACGACAGAAACAGAATCCGACTGGTAAACGATAACCGACACGGAGGGGGAAGAGGCGCTGAGAGAAAACGTTACGCGCGTCGTATCCTGAGTCGAATCACCGTCCGGTGAGAATGCAGGTTCCCCGATCGTAAAACTGTCTATCAGCGGCGGCGTCTGGGCGAACGCTCCCGTCAGATTTAACAGGCAAAAAAGCGCAAGTATATAAATACCAGTGCGTTTCAAGTGGTTGTTCCCGTTGGTATATCGTACGAAAGTTTCAAATAATTCAAACAGGGGATTACGGAGGCTATTACAACTGTTCTAGTATAACACATTATGAAAAAGGCTGTAACACTTTATGCTGTAACGGGTCAATAAAAACCGGACCCGCGATCAGGTTTTCCGCAGATCCCGAATCCTGTCGAGTAACAGTGGCAGCGTTTCCCCCGCTCCGGCCCGGATAGATACGTCGGCCGCGTCGGTGATGGGCGTCTCTTCCGGGTTGATCTCGACCACAAAAGCCCCGTAGCTCTTTGCCACCCCCGGAAAACCCGCCGCCGGATAGACCCGCCCCGATGTGCCGACCACCAGGATGACCTCGCAACCGGACAGCGCGCTGAACGCCCGGTTGAGGTTGTCCTCATCCAGCATCTCCCCGAACCAGACCACGTCCGGCCGAATGTAGGATCCACAATCACAGCGCGGAGGGGTTTCTTTGGATTGTGGCAGGGCGTCCACCGGGTGGTGTTTGTCGAAACATTTAAACCGGAAAATATTCCCGTGTAACTCGATCAGGTTCTTCGAGCCCGCCTTGCGGTGCAGGTCGTCGATATTCTGGGTGATCACGGTAAATGATTCGAAAAGAGGTTCCATCTCGGCAACGGCGTAGTGGCCGGCGTGCGGCGACTTCTGGCCGATCTGGTTGCGCCGTTCCGAGTACCATTTCCACACGAGGGG
>CAYUDF010000547.1:0-3050 GCA_964443465.1 uncultured bacterium | reverse complement strand
TGTGGTGGCTGGGCAAAAAAGCTTCGGAGTGGGAAGCGGAAGGTCACGAACCGGTTGAGCTGTGCGGCCTCAACTGGCAGCATACGCTGGAGGAAATCTTCAGATCCCGGGAACGGCTCGGTGATCGCTACACGGAGCTGCGCTACGAATCGCTGACCGACGACGTTCGGGGCAACATGTCGCGTTTTTTCGAGTTCTGCGACCTCGACTGTCCGGACGAATACCTCGCGCTCCTCCCGGAAAAATTGCCCGACATGAACCGCAAGTGGCGGGATTTACTCTCCGCCGACCAGCAGCGGGCGCTCCAGGGGGCAATCGGCGATTTCCTCACCGATCTCGGCTACCAGATCGACTGATTTTTCACTTTTCGAAATTCGGCGTTCAGTTTCCGGTAGAATCGGTCTGTCCCACACCCTAAAGTGTACACATGCAAACCACCAAACTACCCCCGGAAAAAGAAATGTATCGGGCGCTTGTCGACCGCGACAGCGCCTACGACGGTGTTTTTTTTGTGGCCGTCAAAACTACCGGTATCTGCTGCCGGCCCACGTGCCCGGCGCGTAAACCCCAGCGGAAAAACGTCGAGTTTTTCCGGTCGCTGGGCGATGCACTGGCCGCGGGTTACCGGCCGTGCAAGCGTTGCCGCCCGCTGGAGCCGCGCGGCAAAACCCCCGGATGGCTCAGCGAACTGTTGAAAGAAATCGAGGCCGATCCCGCCCGGCGATGGAGAGACGCCGACCTGCGTGGCCTGTCGCTCGATCCGGCGCGGGTGCGCCGCTGGTTTAACGACCAGCACGGCATGACGTTTCACGCCTACCAGCGCTCCCGGCGACTCGGCCTGGCGTTGGGACAGATGCAGAGCGGCGAAAAACAAGCGGGCGCGGCGTACGATCACGGATACGAATCGCTCAGTGGTTTTCGCGATGCGTTTGAAAAAACATTCGGCGGCCCGCCGGGGCAGAGCAAGTCGGCCCGGGCGGCGATCGTTACCCGCTTTTTGACGCCCCTGGGGCCCATGCTGGCGGCGGCGTATGACGACGGCCTCTGCCTGCTCGAGTTCCACGACCGTCGGATGCTGGAGACACAGATCAAGCGGGTCAAGAAACTACTCGAATGTGAAATCGTTCCCGGCAATCACCCCGTTCTCAAACAGACCGGTGAACAACTGAAGGACTATTTCAACGGAACGTTGAAACAGTTCACCGTGCCACTGGTGTTGAAGGGAACCGAGTTCCAGGAAGCGGTGTGGGGAAGACTGTTAAAGATTCCATACGGCGAGACACTGTCGTATGAGCAACTTGCCCGTGACATCGGCCGCCCGGGCGCCCAACGCGCCGTCGGCCGCGCCAACGGCGACAACCGCCTGGGGATCATCGTGCCGTGCCACCGCGTGGTGCGAAGCGACGGCTCGCTGTGTGGATACGGTGGGGGAGTGTGGCGTAAACGCCACCTGCTCGATCTCGAGCAGGCGCAAAGCGGCCGGGCCGTTCAGGCGCGCCTGTTTTAGAATATTACCCTCGTTTAATCACTCCTCGGCAGCGCTTTGTTTGTTGCCACCTTTAATGTGTATCAATCCATTTACACTTTTAGTTGATAAAAACAAAAGCACGCCTGTTTTACGGTAATCGTGAAAGCGTGTCCGAATAATAACAATTAAGAACACGCTGGTACCGGTCTCCACCACTGTACCTTCGACTCCAGTAATGTTTTCGATTCCGGATGTGTTACAGCGGCCGGAATCATTTAGTTTTTTTCCCATACAAGGGGGCGATTATGAATTTCCGTATTTCCGGATCCCGAATGTTACCCGGGTTCCTCGTGATTTTATATATTTTGTCCCACGCCGGGACAACTCTTGCGTTTGATCCGGCCAACGTCTCACGTGACTACGTGGAGATGTTGAGCAATTGTGAATCCGCCAGGTTTATTATCGTGCGCTTTACCGATGATTCCGGATGGATCGTCGGAAAGGACGGTATACAGGCCGATCCGCGCATGGATCGCCCGAATACGGTGTCCGCGTTCGACGAACTGTTCACCTGGCGGGGACAACGCCTGGAAGTTCGTCGGTTGTTCGGCCAGTCTGTCGAAGCCGTGTCCGCGCAACGCCAGCAGATCATGGCCAAAACTGCGAACTACGTACCCAATCTGAACGCGTACGGCATATTGCGCGTTCCTGGTGGTGATCCGTTGTCGGGTGACGACTTGCAGGACCTGTTGAAACAGCTCAACGACCTCCCGCAGGTGGCCATCGCTTATCCTCGGCCCTATTACCAGGTCCCTTCACCGGGTAATCCCGACGGTGACGAGTCTATCCAGCGCACGCCGCCGGACACGCCAAACTTCAAAAACCTCCAGACATACCGCAGCTATCCCGAATATTTCGGCTTGAACGCCAACTTTGTCGAATCCTGGGCCGGCGCGCTGGGAGACAACGTTAAGGTCATCGATGTCGAAGGCGACTGGAACTGGGACCACGAGGATCTTCCGGTTCCGTTTATCACGGTGGGCGAATACACCGGCCCGCCGGAGTACCGCTCTAGCCTTTCCAAACACGGTACCTCATCGATGGCCATCATTGCTGCACAGGAAAACGGCTATGGTGTCAGTGGTTTTGTTCCCAACGCCCAGGTCGGAAGTGTTGTGAGCCAGGTGGCGTGGGACGATCCCGACAACTGGACCGACTGTTCAACGTCGATCTATGCTGCTGCTTTTCACTTGGATGCGGGAGATGTGTTGCTCATCGAGTTGCACGCATCCCCCAATCCGCCACTGCCGCCGTGGCTTCCCGTCGAGTATTGGCCATCCAATTTCGAAGCGATTCAACTGGTCACCCAGGCTGGAATCGTGGTGGTCGAACCGTCGGGTAACGACAATGAGAATCTTGATGTTCTGCTCCCTGATTTTATTCGCGACGATCCCGTGTACGATAGTTTCGCCATCATGGTGGCGGGCTACAACGTCAACTCGGGGGCGATCGGAGGAAACCGGGGCGAACGTGTTGACGTTCATGCCTGGTTCGGCGGCGTCGTCACCGCGGGTGGGGGAGA
>CAYUDF010000546.1:0-3050 GCA_964443465.1 uncultured bacterium | reverse complement strand
AGGTTGTGCCTCCACTGCGACGACCACCCACCCCGATAGTCCGGGGACCTTGAATGGCCGCTCTGATGCAGTGTGTGTAGTTTGTTTGTAATACCGCCGGGGCGGTACCACTCTTTAATATTAACGTTTCGAGAACTGGAATTTTTTGCGACTACCGGCAAGACCGTATTTCTTACGTTCTTTCATTCTCGGATCGCGTGTCAACAGACCGTTCGATTTGAGTACGCCGTGGTTTGCTTCGTCCAGCTTTACCAGGGCGCGCGCAATGCCAAGCCGGATCGCACCTGCCTGGCCGGTGACCCCACCGCCCTTGACGTTGGCCTTGATATCGAATTTGTCCAGCGTATCGGTCGCTTCGAGGGGCTGACGCACCTGCATGACCAGGGTTGCGCGCCCGAGATACGCGGACAGTTCCTTGCCGTTAACCAATGTTTTGCCTTTACCCGGTCTTAGATAGACACGAGCGACGGCCTCTTTGCGCCGTCCTACCGCTCCGATAATTTCTTCAGACATTAAATAACACCTTTACAGATTCGTTTTATGGCTCAACGCGACTATAGCTGCGGAAAATCTACCGGTTGCTGGGACTCGTGCGGATGATCCGGTCCGGCATAAACTTTCAGTTTCTTCATGAACCGGCGTCCCAGGCGGTTGTGCGGCAGCATACCTTTGACGGCGTGGCGCACGACCCGGCCGGGGTCCTTGTCCATGAGTTCCCTGAAACTGCGGATTCTGAGACCACTCTGGTAACCGGAGTAGCTGTAATAAACTTTCTGCTCTTTCTTGTTACCGCTGAGATGGATTTTTTCCGCGTTTATGACGATCACATTGTCCCCGAGAGACAGATGGGGCGAAAATTCCGGGCGATGTTTGCCACGAAGCACTGTTGCGATCGCGGTGGCCATTCGGCCAAGCGGTTTACCCGCAGCGTCGATGACGTACCAACGCTGGACGATGTCGCCGCCCTTTACAGTATGTGTTTTCATTTGTTTTACCACCATATTTCGTGAAAAGTCTTTGATATATAACAGTTATGACAGCGACCGTCAAGCCCTATACGTAACAAATATTATAAGTTCGGTTGCTGTCATACCGGCCGGAAATTATGCCGCAGACCTTGCGGGTCTGCCGGCATATCTCCGGCGGGCTATACCGACGCCAATACGGGGTGCGTCATATCCCCGAAACGGGGGAAATTCCCCTAAACCGTTAAAATCAATGGGATTCCACCGGCTCCATTGCTGTTTTGATGGCTTCGGAGCGTGTGACACCCGGAAGGGTGTGTGGACCGCTCTTCATTACCAGGACGAACATCAGGGCCAGGAGCACGGTTTCGATGACCTGGAGCGGAATGTTAACGGGTACGGCAACGCCGATCATCAGCCATTTCTCGAAGTAGAACCCGAGAAGGATGAGGCAGCCCACACCTGTTGTGATTCCCGGGTGCATCTTGGGTTTTTTACCCAGCAAAATGAAAAATGGCAGCACCCAGCACAAGCCGAAAATGCCGCGGGCCAGGGCCCAGTAGGGTGTGTGGTAACCGATTCTGCGGGCGAAGTAGGAGACTTCCTCCGGCAGGTTTCCGTACCAGATCACAATAAGCTGGGAAAAGTAGAAATACGCCCAGAAAATGCTGAAACCAAACATCAGACCACCGATAGAGCGCTGGGCGAAGCTCCATTTCGGGTTGTCCGGGGCCCGCATCGACAGCAACAGAAAAGCGCCGACGATAACGCCCGAGAGCCACGCTTCGACCATGAACCAGGCACCGAACAGGGTGCTGAACCATGGCTTTTCCAGCGACATGACCCATTCGAAGCCAACGAGGCTCTGACCGAGCACAAAAAATACGAGATAGATCACACCCCATCGCCTGGAGGCGTCGGTGGTTCTGAGGGCTTCGCCGGCGAATTTGCGGGCGATCAGGTAGGTGACCAGCATCCACCCCACGTGACGGGCGATAAACAGCCATTTCTGGGCCCAGAAATGCGGGTCTCCCCACCACGGATAGATATGCATCTGGGGGATAAAAACCAGAAAGAGCAGGGCGATAACCGGAATCATGTTGTAGGCGGGCAGCATCCGTTCGACGAGCGGCCTGTGCCACGTCGCACGCGAGACTTCCGCGGCTGCAATGATGGCCACGGTTCCCTCTGCAATGGCGAGAAAAAACGTCAAGTTGAGAATGAGCGATCCGCCGGATCCGGTTTTGATAAAAGTTTCCAGGCCATATACGACAGCCGCGATCACCACCGCAACAATCATCAGTCCCGCGGGTTTTAATACGGGCGCTTTCATGATACGCCCCCCTTCTTCAGGCGGATTTCAAAACCCGTTCCGAACTCGGCATCGGTGACAACGGTAATCACGTCCGGCATTCTCGCCAGAAGAATGAACCCGAGAAAGGCCGAAAGCGCTCCGAACAACACCATCAATTCGAAGGCGATAATCGTAAACGCCGGTATCGATACCATCGGCTTGTTGCCACTGATGAGCGGCCAGTCTATGACCGTAAACGCGGGAAACAGGTAGCCTGTTGCCGCTCCGATCAAGCCTCCCACAAGCGCAAACAGCCGGACGGGGCTGGGTTTCAGCGACAGGATCTCTTCGGCCTTGTGTACCGGATGCGGTGCAAGTATCTCTATATCTTTTTTTCTGACCCCGCTCTGGACCAGCGATTTCAGTTTGTCCAGGAAATCGTGCTCGTTGTCGAACACGAACCTGTCTGACGTATCATTGGAGTCCGCCAATTTTTATCCTCCGGCAAAACCACCAGGATCCGGGACTGGTCCCGGATCGGTTCAGACGACTTCTTCTTTCTTTTCCGTTACCGCCACCACGGGCAGAAACTTCGCAAACAGCAGGAACATCATGAAGAAAAACCCGAAGGTGCCCAGCGTAATGGCGCCTTCGACCCAGCTCGGGGTGTAGTTGCCGTGCGAATAGGGCACGTATTCGTGTGAGAGCGATGTAACGATAATAACAAACCGCTCAAGCCACATTCCGATGTTCACAAAAATACAGATGATGACCATGAACCACGGAGTCGT
>CAYUDF010000545.1:0-3051 GCA_964443465.1 uncultured bacterium | reverse complement strand
AATGATAGAACGAAGACTGATTACCAGAATCATGGAGGGATACGCCCTCAACCCGATGGGACTTCACGGTCTGCCCCACTGGGGCCGGGTGCTCGAAACCGGCCTGAGACTGGCCGCCAGGACGGGCGCCGATATCCAGGTCGTCGAACTGTTTGCCGTGTTTCACGATTCGAGGCGGGAGAACGACCGGGTCGACCCGGGGCACGGCGCAAGGGGGGCCGGTCTCGCGCGTGATTTACGGGGAGAGTTCCTCGCGATCGACGACGACAAGTTTGACCTGCTCGTGTACGCGTGTGAGCGGCATACGGACGGTAAAACGGAAGGGGATGTCACCGTGCGCACCTGTTGGGATTCCGACCGGCTCGACTTGTGGCGCGCCGACATACCGCCACAAGCGAGTTTTCTGTGCACGGATGCTGCCAAAGAACAGAAAACAATCGACTGGTCGAAGGAACGAAGTCTGTCAAATTTCACCCCTGCGTTTGTGACGGAACAATGGACAAACAACGGTTAAAAACAATTAATATGCTGCGGGAGTGCAGGCGTCTCACCACCAAAGCAGTAAACGGCCTGTCGGAAGAACAACTGCTTCATATTCCCGCAGGCTACCGGAACAATATCCTGTGGAACCTGGGGCATGTCGCCGTGACCCAGCAGCGTTTGTGCTACAAACTCGCCGGCCTGGACCTCTACATCCCGGACGACCTGTGCGAGGTGCTCAAGATCGGCAGTTCACCGGCCGACTGGAAGTCGCCGCCGGATTTTAACCAGATCATGGCGTATATCGGGGAACTTCCGGACAAGCTGGAGGAGGATTGCCGGTCGAACCGGTTTGAGAACTACCGCGAGTACACCACGGCAACCGGTGTGACGATGTGTGACATCGATGACGCGATTATCTTCAATAACATCCACGAAGGGGTCCATCTGGGTATCATTCTGTCGCTCAGGAAAGCAGTTCGTTGACCCGTGTATTCCAGAATAACTCAACAGTGGAGGCTGAAATGGGAAGCATTCAATACGGCGCCGAACAGGCCGTTAAAAACTGCGTTCGTCTGGCGGAAGGCGAAAAAACGGTGATCATCACCGACAGCCACGCCGGCCATATCGCAAAAGAGATAGAGAAAAACGCCGAGATGATATCGCCCGGCGGGTCGCGCACGTTTGTAATGGAAAAATACGGCGAGCGGCCGGACGACGGCAGCACACCGCTGGCTTTTCCCGACGAAATCGGCGAGACCCTGGCCGGCGCCGACGTGAGCTTTTACTGCGCCGCCGGAAAAAAGGGCGAGCTGCAGAGTTTCAGGGTTCCCATGCTTACCGCCGTCGAAGCCAACAAGAAACTGCGCCACGCGCACATGCCCGGTATTGACGACGTGCTGATGAAAACGGGAATGTCGGTCGACTACGCGGCGGTGCAGGACATGTGCAGAAAAGTCCACGCGATCGCGTCGATCGCGCCGGAAATAACGGTATCGAACCCCGCCGGCACGCGGTTCACCGCAAAATTTAACGCGGACTGGCGCTGGAAAATTTCCGACGGCAATATCCGCGCGGAAGACTGGAGCAATCTACCCGACGGCGAGATATTTACGTGTGTCAAAACTATCGACCGCGGTGTAATCGTGGTGGACGGAATCCTGGGCGACTATTTCTCCCAGAAATATGGATTGCTAGAAAAGACGCCGGTAACACTGGAGATAGAGGACTCGCGGGTGGCCAGAGTGTCGTGTGACAACGAAGCCCTCGTGGCGGAATTCAGGGAATATATGAAACAGGATGAAAACGCCAACCGGATCGGTGAGTTTGCCATCGGAACCAACATCGGCCTGGAAAAACTGGTTGGTAACTTGTTGCAGGACGAAAAATTTCCGGGCATTCACGTCGCCGTCGGGCACGGATACCCGGAAAAAACAGGATCCGACTGGAGCAGCGACGCTCACTGCGACGCCGTGCTGAAGAACACAACGATAGTTGTGGGCGACCAGACCATCATGAAGGACGGCACGTTTACTATCTAGATTTTTGCGGTTCTCCGGAATAATGTCTAACCATGAAATCGGCCGATACATACGATCAGATTTATTCGGTGGTCCTGTCGATACCGGTCGGATCGGTGGCGACGTACGGGCAGGTGGCGGAAATCGCAGGGTTGCCCGGCAGGGCCCGCCAGGTGGGGTACGCGATGCGCACCCTTCCGCCGGACAGCGGCGTGCCGTGGCACCGGGTGGTCAACGCGGCGGGCAGGATCAGCAGGCGCAGCGACCCCGACGGCGAGTGGCTGCAGCGCGCCCTGCTCGAGGCGGAGGGTGTTGTTTTCAAGGACCTGGACCGGCTGTCGCTGAAGCGCTATCAGTGGGATGAGTCGTAAAAGTAATCACGTCGGAGTGAAGAGTTGAAAAAGCGGATTAGTTTGTTTCTGTGGAATGACGACGAGGCGAAACAACGCGCTCTCACGTTGCAGCGAGCGGGTTTCCAGGTGGACACCCTTTCGGCTGAAGGCGGCGGCTGGGCTGTCGACGTACGCACCAACCCGCCCGACGTGATTGTGATTGATCTCGGCCGTATGCCTTCACACGGCAGGGCGGTTGCCGTGTGGTTGCGTCAGAAAAAGCAGACGCGGATGGTCCCGATAGTTTTTATCGAAGGCGACCCCATCAAAATGACGGCAACACGTATGATGATTCCCGACGCTGTTTACACCGACTGGAGCAAGATCCGCGGCGCGGTTAATGCCGCGTTGGCCAATCCGCCGGAAAAGCCGGTGGTGCCGGGCACAATGGACAGTTATTCGGGCACACCACTCCCCAAAAAACTGGGGATCAAGGCAGGTTCGACGGTGGCCCTGCTGGCCGCGCCCGCCGGTTTTGAAAAAACGCTGGGAAAACTGCCCGACGGTGTAAAGTTCAAGAAACAGGCGCGGGGCACGGCCGACGTGATTCTCCTGTTTTCGAAGTCGCTTGCTGACCTGGAAAAACGGTTTCCCGCGGCAAACCGGGCTCTGGTGTTGGGTGGCCGGCTGTGGATCACGTGGCCGAAGAAAACGTCGGG
>CAYUDF010000544.1:0-3056 GCA_964443465.1 uncultured bacterium | reverse complement strand
TGCTGAGCGCCGAAGGCCCGTATCACAACGTCCTCAAGATCAAACCCCCGCTGCAGTTCAGGGAAACGGACGCAGACTTGCTGCTCGGCTCCGTTGATCGCGCCCTTGAGTTATTCTAAACAAGCTGCATCTTAAAAAACAAAAGGCGCGCCTTGCGGCGCGCCTTCTGCGCTTCGACGTGGAACAGGTCGTCTTATAAATTCCTTGAGATCAAGCCGCCGCTTTGACGGTTTCCTCCAGAACTCCCACTTTCGGCCGTTTGACCAGTGCGATGATCACTGCGGCGAGCAGGCACAATACACCAACGATGGTAAATGCCATCGGGAAGTTGCCCATATCACCCAGTCTGCCGCCCATGATCGGGCCAAAGATGCCGCCGACACCGTACGCCAGGAACACCCATCCGTAGTTCTGACCGACGAATTTGGCGCCGAATGTGTCGGCTGTGATTGTGGGGAACAGGGCGAAGTTGCCGCCGAAGTTAAATCCGACGAGCGCGGCGCCCAGATAGAGCAGCGACTGCGAGCCCGCCATAAACGGGAACAGCAGCATCATGATGCCCTGCAGCGCGGTCATCAGAAAGATCGACGGCTTGCGGCCGATCTTGTCCGATATCGTGCCCCAGCCGATACGGCCCAGGCCGTTGGCCAGCGAGAAAAACACCGCCATTGCCGTGCCGGCGATCGCCGACGCTTTTTCGGGGGAGACACCGTTGGCTTCGAGCGCCTGGCTGGGAAACAGTTTCATCAAACCGATACTCATCAGTCCGGCGCTGGCGCTGAAAAGAAACGTCATAAAAATCATGTAGAACTGAGGTGTACGCAGCATCGCGCCACTCTGCAGGTCGAGTAGTTTTCCTCCGCCCCCTGCCGCAGCGGCGTCCGCACCCTTCCACCCGGCCGGTTTCCAGCCATCCGGCGGGAAAACCATCCACATACCGCCGAGAACAACGGTGGCGAAAAAGGCGATTCCGTAAATGATAAATGTGTTACCCATACCGATGTCGACGATGAGGTGACCCCACGTGCCGGCCAGCTTGACCCACAACATGGCGCCAAACCCGAATCCGGCAACGGCCAGTCCCGTGATCATTCCTTTTTTGTCGGGGAACCATCGCATGCCCACGGCGATCGGAACCACGTAGGCGAGGCCGATACCAGCGCCGCCGATGACGCCTATACAGATAAACAGAACGGGAAATGAAGTGGGTCCGAGAAGCCCGGCCAGAACGTAACCGAGACCGAGCACAACGCCACCCGAGATGGCGAGTTTGCGCGGCCCGACCTTGGGCATCATCCGTCCGGCGATCACCATCACGATTGCGAACAGCGCGAGACCGGCCGCAAAAACAGCCTGTGTCTGCGCGCGCGTCCAGCCCTCTTCAACCAACGGTTTGGTAAACACGGACCAGGCGTAGATCGCACCCAGCGACAACTGGATCAATAGCGCTCCAACAACAACGAGAGAGCGATTCATCACTTTTTGGGTGGCCATGGAACCCTCCTCTTAAATCAGTATAATTTTTTAAACAGTATATACTAAAAGGGTTACGCTACTTCGCAACCCAAGTGAACTACACGATATGTTAGAATATCGAGAATTATTTCACAATTTTAAATAAAAACGAGCCCGGAGTCCATTATATTCTTCGATTTCCCCAAAAAACAATCCGGAGCAGAGCCTGCTTGATAAAAATAGCACAAACTCTACTCCGGATATGGAAAAGCATTGAGAACGCTTAAGTTACGACATTTCAGGCCGTTTTCTACCGCCTTCTGCCCCCTCCTCCACCCTTACGGGCTCCTGACGAGTGCCGCTGTTGTGACTTCTGTGAGCCGCGTTGCCGGGATTGCTGGCTTTTGTCGAGATTCTTATTGGTGTTGCCTGAACCCTTCGAATTAGACCAGCCGCTGTTATCCTTTTTCTGCCAGTCGTTGCCCTGTTTTTTATAGACGTTTCCGTTTTTACCGGCGTAAACGTCGTTTTTCTTGTTGGTTGTTTTCGGTTGTTTTTTCTGGGCGGTTCCACTTCTGGCTGTCTGGTTTTTGCCTGCCTTGTTTTTCGTTGCCTGGGAACGGCTCGTTGTTTTGACCCCTTTTCGGTTGTTGTTGGCGTATACATTTCGATTGGCGGAGTTGTGGCCGGCCTTGTATCCGGCCCGGTAACCCGCCCGGGCGCCGTGGTGGTACCCGTGGCTGTATCCCCGGCGGTATCCGTGACGATACCCGTGACGGTAACCCGCCGGACCCCACCAGCCGCCGTACATCGGCCGGCCGACACCGATATGTAACCATCCGACGCTCATGCCAAATGACATACCCCATCCGGTAACTGGGTTCCAGTGCGCTCGAAATCCGAACGTTACCGGTCGCGGGTAGTAGTAGTGATGATACCAGGGACGGTACCAGTACCCGGTCCCGTACACTACCGTGCCGTGATACACGTACGAACACGTGTAACCGGGGGTATAACCGATGTACACCACTTCCGGTGTCGTGTCGTAGATGTACACATACTTGACGTTGTAGTGCGGGCAATCGGGGGGGATGTCCTGGATTTCGGGTGGAACCGACGTGGCCACCTGCCAGGGACCCGAAGGCCCGCTGCCGACGAACCAGATCGCTTCGTCGCAACAGTAGTAGGTACCGTTGATGAGAAACACGGCCTTATCGGTGTTGACCGCGTATGCGACCGATTCCGCACACGTTTCAAACTTCGGATCGCCGTCATAGGTCACGCTGATCGTCGCCGTTTTGCGGTCAATCTCTGCCGTTTGCGGGATCTGGTTTTCCAGTATCGCCTCTTTGGATTCCTCTGTGCCGGGGACACTGGCGCGTACCTGCCCCATATCGGATTCCGCGCCGATATTGGCGAAGTCGGCGGGCACATCGTCCGGGTGAACAAAACTCCATCCTTTGGTATCGAGAGATTTTGATTTGTACCAGCGCCCGGACAGCAGGATGTAATATTCCTGCGTCGCCATATCCATGAGGATGTCCGTTTCGGTGTTCTCCACGTACAGCATCTGCGTACCGTCCAGCGGGACGAAATTCGGA
>CAYUDF010000543.1:0-3058 GCA_964443465.1 uncultured bacterium | reverse complement strand
GTATGTTGTTTCGTCCCAGTACTGGCCGTCGGCGTAGGCATGCGCCACAGCGGGGGACTGGATTAGCTCGAAATTGGCGTTTGTGAAACCGCGGGGTGGTATCCGGTTGTCTTTGAAAACAGTATCGGACAATACAAAGTGAAACGATGGACCCGACGCGAGACCGAGCGCGCCCGCGAGAGCGGGTGACAGGCCCGGTTTGATCTCGTACACCTTGATGTTCTCGTCTTTGGTCAGTACCGCGGAAGGCGCGTCGTAAACGCCCGATTCGTAGATCAGGGCGTTATTGTCGTCGTACGCCTTGATGTTCAGCCAGATGCGGCGCCCTTCGGGGTATCCCGAAGGCAGTTTGTGGCCGGTTTCGTTGGTGATGGTCACGGTGACGGTGGGACGGTTACCCGCCTGCCCGACAGCGAGTGCCATCGACGCGGCCTTCTGGAGCATCGTAATCACGCGCTGCTTGCCCGCATTGAGGCGCAGCGAATCCACTTCACCCGGGTACATCCCGGGCAGAATATCGGGAATAAAATAGTTGCCGCCGGTGAGGTCGTGCAGCGGCAGGTCGGTCCGGGTCGGCGCTCCCGGCTCGCTGCAACCGGTGCCGCTCACGTCGCGCATGTGGCAATCCTGGCACGTGGACACGATTCCGTCGGGCTTGCCCCCGGCGAACTGCGGCGCGTACACGCCACCGTTGGCGTAGGCGCTTTGCGTCCATTCGCTGAACGTCCGCTCGACGGGAGCCATGTTGCGCAGGTCGCCGTCGGGGTGGGGTTCGTCAAACGCGTTTGGCACGTAGTCTCCGGGTGTCGCGCCGGCGACGAATACCGGATTACTCACGTCGTGGCAGGTGCCGCACAGGTCCGACTCTCGGTGATACGGTGATTCCAGAAACGCGTGGCTGGCGACTGCGTCGGCAAAAGGTCCTCGGCGCTGGGGCGACGGGTCATTGACGAACTGTCCGTTGGCCGGTACCGGTGGCGGGCCCGTTGACAACGAATCGAGAATCGCCACGTCCTCTGTGGGACTGATGCCCGGTTTGTACACAGGGTCGACCATCCGGTGGCAGAAATCACAATGCACGCCCTGGTTGTCGGTGCCGGTGACCAGCCCTCCGCCCGTATCTACCGACCGCCCTTCCATCCAACCGGTTGGTGTGTGGCATTTCAGACACAAGTCACCGACGCTGGGCGCGTCCTGCTCGGCGACGGCGAGGCATGCCAGGTACAACGGGTCTCGCATCGCCTGTGCCATCATGCTGCCCTTCCACTGGTACCACGGTTCGACCAGGTAATTGTATTCGCCGTGGCAGGTTTTACAGTTGATGTCGGGATCCTCGAATCCCACGGCTTCGAACGGCTGAGTGCCCTGGAAGTCGACGTCGCGCATAGTTGTGGGCACAGTACCCGCAGGGGTACCCGAGATCGAAAAACCCGCACTCCAGTCCGAGCCGTAGTTTCCGGCGTTGTCCCGTGCAACCACACGAATGATATTGTTGACGCCGGGCCGGTTGGGCACGAACCAGTCAAACGTACCATCGTCCGGTTCGTTGATGCCGACGACTTTGAACGATACCCCGTTGTCGTCGGAATGGTGGATGTTTACGTACTCGACCCCACTGGCATCGGTGGCGGTCCACGTGACGGCGTAAACCGACATCGCGTCCCAGTTCTCTCCGCCCGCCGGAGTCAGTACTGTTACCGTGGGTGGGGTTGTATCACTGCCGCCCGCCGGAACGAGGTAGTTGCGGATGTCGACGAAATCGACGTTTGAGACCAGCGTGGTATCCGGCGGTGTCAGGCCGGGAAATGTCGGCGTATTTGAAAACAGGAGCGACGTTATTTCGGCCAGGTTGTTGTAACCGTCCCCGTCCGAGTCATCGCCTTCGATCGACTGGATTGCCAGTTCATCGTCTGAGATTGTACCGATTGCCACCTCGACGGCGGCGCCGTACCAGTTGCGCGTACCACCCCCGTCGAAGTCGTAGTGGCATACACCGCAGTGACCATTGTTGCTGTTGAGGTCGTCCAGCCGGGTGGTTTCGGCGGACGTGTAGACGTTAAAAAACGCCCTGCGGATCGGGTTTCTCGCCGATACCTGGGAAGCGATAAACAGGACGATAAGTAAAGATAATACGACACTGGTTACTCGACAGCGTATGCGCATGACGGGGCTCCTTCGCAAACGGGTCGGGCACAGAACTCTATCTATGCCGGGGAATTGTAGATCTGGATTTCCACAGATTATAGCATGAGAAACTCCGAATATGAAAGAGAAAATGCTATAACACTATGTGTTCATACAGGTTGGAACTATTTATATGCTTATGTCTATTTTGCAGGTTCCGCTCAGGTGTTATCCGACGACGGGGGTACGCCGCCGCCGTAAAAGGAGTAAATAACGTCCATTGCCTCCTGGGCCGTGTCGACCGTGTGGAACAGTTCCAGGTCATCGGCGTCGATCACGCCTTCCTCCACGAAAAAGTCCCAGTTGATCAACTTTTGCCACCAGTCCCGGCCCACCAGCACGATCGGCATCTTGGGCATCTTCCCGGTCTGGATCAGGCAGAGTGCCTCAAAAAGTTCGTCCATGGTGCCGTAGCCGCCGGGAAACGCCACCAGCGCCTTGGCGCGCATGAGGAAGTGCATTTTCCGGATGGCGAAATAACGGAACTGGAAACACAGTTCGGGGCTGATGTAGGGATTCGGTCGCTGCTCCATGGGCAGCGTGATGTTCAGTCCGGCGCTCATCTGTTGCACGTCGTGCGCCCCGCGGTTGGCGGCTTCCATGACACCCGGCCCTCCACCGGTGACAACCACAAAATCCTTGCGGTGTGTGTTGATGAAGTCCTGCGAGACCATCTGCGAAAATCGCCGGGCCTCTTCGTAGTATCGGGAGTGTTCCAGTTGTTTGCGCGCACGGGCAACCTCGCGTTTCAGCTTGGCGGTCGGTTTCGTTTTTTGTTTTTCGAGAAGATCTTTGAGCTGCTTTTTCGCGCGGTCTGGCGACAGCGTACGTGCGCTTCCGAACACGACGATGGTGGATTTGATGTTGTGTTCGC
>CAYUDF010000542.1:0-3060 GCA_964443465.1 uncultured bacterium | reverse complement strand
CCGTTTGGCGGCGAATTTTTTGTGGATATCATCAACTTCCGGAATGAGCAAAACATAGCGATGATGTACGCACTGGAGGTCAGCCCGGGGACTTTTACGTCGGCTCCATATGGCGGAGCCCGGTTTTTCCCGATTGGCGGGATAACGCTCAGGTGGTAGGCCCATGGCCCCGCTCGTGGGGGCGTTGCCCTCGCAGAGGGTTTTAGTCGGCGTCCTTGATACTCAAGGCAATCCTGTTTCGATCGATATCAATATCCAGAACCCTGACCCTTACTTTCTGTCCGACGTGCAGCTCGTCGGCCGGGTCTTTCACATACCGGTTCGCTATCTGGCTGATATGCACCAGGCCGTCCTGGTGTACACCCACGTCGACAAACGCCCCGAATTTGGTGACGTTGGTCACAACGCCGTTCAGCACCATATCTTTTTCAAGATCCTTAATTTCGGAAACATCCTCGCGGAAATCGACGATCTCGAAGTCTTCACGGGGATCCCTGCCCGGTTTTTCCAGTTCCAGCAGAATGTCTTCCAGTGTGTACAGACCAACTGAATCATCGACGTAACGTTTGACGTCGATCGAACGCACCCGTTTACTATCGCCGATGAGGTCCGCTATGTTGCATTTGAGATCCCGGGCGATTTTTTCGACCAGTTTATAGCGCTCAGGGTGTACGGCCGAGTTGTCGAGCGAGTTATCGCCCTTAATACGCAGGAATCCGGCGGCCTGCTCGAATGTCTTGTTACCCAGGCCCGATACTTTTTTCAGCTGATTGCGACTGTTGAATTCACCGTTTTTCTCGCGGTGAGCCACCAGCGCACCGGCCAGCCTCGATCCGAGGCCCGATACATATCGGAGCAGGGAAGCCGAGGCTGTATTCACATCCACGCCAACCCTGTTCACGCACGATATGACAACGTCATCCAGTTTTTCCTTTAACAGCTTCTGGTCAACGTCGTGCTGGTACTGTCCCACACCGATCGATTTGGGGTCGATCTTTACCAGTTCCGATAACGGATCCTGGAGCCGGCGTCCAATGGACACAGCGCCCCTCACGGTGACGTCGTAATCCGGCATCTCTTCACGCGCCAGTTCCGACGCCGAGTAGACCGATGCTCCCGATTCGTTGACCATCACCGCAACGGACTTGTTCTTTCTGCTCTTCAGATAGTCGCGGACGACGGCCAGGGTTTCCCGTCCGCCGGTGCCGTTGCCGATAGCAATTGATTCGATGTCGGGATATTTATCGAACCAGCGGTCGAGCGCGACTTCGGTTCCCTTGATATCCTTGCGCGGTACGGTCGGATAAACCACACCGTGATCGAGTAGCTGGCCCGTTGCGCCCAGGACAACTACTTTACACCCCGTCCTGAATCCTGGATCGATCGCCAACACGCCACGCGCGCCAAACGGCGGCGCCATCAACAGATCGCGGAGATTGGAAGCGAACACGTCGACGGCTTCGCGATCGGCGTTCATTTTGAGCTCCACGCGAACGTCGGTGGCGATGTGTATTGACAGCAGACGGTCGTATGCGTCCTGTGCCGCCGAACGGACATGATCGGTCCATATCGACTCCTGCTTGTGCACAACACGGCTGCACAGCGCCGATTTAGCCTCTTCTGTATCGGGAAGAATTTTCTGTGAGATGAATCCTTCGTTCTCACCGCGCAATATGGCGAGCAACCGGTGCGACGGGATGCGGGCGACGGGTTCACTGTAGTCATAGTAGTCGCTGAACTTGCTCTTCTCATCGGCTTTACCCCGAGCGGCCTTTGCGTACACGTATCCCTTGGTCCAGGTCAGCTCGCGGATCTGCGCGCGCCATTCCGCGGTTT
Organism: uncultured bacterium; assembly: GCA_964443465.1. Lineage (GTDB taxonomy): Bacteria > Krumholzibacteriota > Krumholzibacteriia > WVZY01 > JAKEHA01 > CAYUDF01. Next base: position 1,224 of record CAYUDF010000542.1, on the reverse strand, counting down.
CCACGATGCGTTCGGCGATGATGTCGCGTGCCCCCTGAAGCGCGTCGTCCGCGGATTCCACTCCCTTTTCCGCGTCCACAAACGACACAGCGATCTCCTCCGGCACCCCCGACCTGTCTTCCTGCTCCCACATCCTGTCGGCCAGCGGTTCGAGCCCTTTTTCCCTGGCGACCGTCGCCCGGGTCCGGCGTTTCGGCTTGTAGGGGAGGTACAGGTCCTCCAGTTCGGCACGTGTTTCCGCGCCCTCGATGGCGGCCTTCAGTTCCGGCGTCATCTTGTCCTGCTTCAGGATCGTGTCGAACACCACCGTTTTACGGTCGAAAAAATCACGGACAAACTGGAGCCGTTCCATCGTTAACGCGACGGCTGCGTCCTCGGCGCCGCCGGTCGCTTCCTTACGGTATCGCGAGATAAACGGCACGGTGCTGCCTTCATCGAGCAGTTCAACGATCGCCCGCACCGATTTCGGCGTCAGGCCGACTTCCGTGGCGATTTGTTGTTCAAAATCGGGTGGATTCAGTTGAGGGGATTCGGTTTCTGTTGTCATAAATTTCCGGGAGTGTTTAAGACCAAAATGATATCCCTGATTTACCGCGAACGGTGAGTTTACACAGTTTTGGACTCGATTTCACGCCTCTTTTCTATTCAGGGACAATGCGGGAGCTCGATTCAGGCGCTCCGCGTTTTCGATCGAAGGGACGATTTCACCAGCGATATGTATCGTGCAGCGCCCTGAATGGGGCACAAAAAGCGACACCATGGCCGCGCAAAAAACAGCGCCAGAATCAACACAAGGCCGAGCAGTATAAACTGCCACGGCAGTCCGGTCAGGCCGAACAAAGAGCCAAACACCTCGTAGTTTGTCAAACCCGGGTTACGCGCGTACACGGCGGCGAACACTACTACCAGTACAATGGTGCCGTGGAACCAGCGAAGCCATTTTTGGATTTTTGGAGGAATTCCTCTCGACTGACCACTGAGGGCGCGCAGACTGTCCTGTGTCGCGCCGAAGGGACATATATAATTGCAATAGGGCTGCCTGCGGGTCAACAACAGGGGAAGCAACACGCCGATAATCATCAGGTACCAGTAAAGGTGACTTCGCCAGTCGGGCAGGTAACCCGTCAGGAGGCTGTTGATGTTGGTGATCGTAAACGGCGCGCAATACACAAAACCGATCAGCACCAGCCCCGCGATCCGGGTGGCCCATCTCAAGGGCTTTTT
>CAYUDF010000541.1:0-3065 GCA_964443465.1 uncultured bacterium | reverse complement strand
CTCATGATCGGCAAGTCGCTGGGACATTACGAAGTGCTCGACATCATCGGATCGGGTGGTATGGGGCAGGTTTATCGCGCACGCGACCAGAAACTGGGGCGCGACGTGGCGATCAAACTGCTCCCTGACTCGCTCCGCGCGGACGAAAAAGCGCTGACCCGATTCGAACGCGAAGCCAGGGCTCTGGCCGCGCTGAACCACCCCAACATCGTCACGATCTATGCTATCGAAAAAGAGAACAACACGCTCTTTCTCACGATGGAACTGGTTGAGGGGAAATCGCTCGAGAGTTACGTCACGGTCGACGGAATGGCGGTCGACGACTTCCGGGAGATCGCGCTTCCGCTGATCGACGCCGTGTCGGCCGCACACGCCAACGGTGTCATTCATCGGGACCTGAAACCATCCAATATTTTTATCTCCACCGAAGGGCGTGTCAAAGTGCTCGACTTCGGCGTCGCGCTCGTCCCCCAGGCAACAAACCTGACGGATCGCGATTCGACGGTCGGTACCATCGCGTACATGTCTCCCCAGCAGATAGCCGGCGGCGAAATCGACGGCCGCTCCGACATATTCTCCCTGGGAATCGTGTTCCACGAGTTGTTGTCCGGAGCCAGGCCGTTTCGCGGCGTACACCCGGCAGCGCTGATGTACAGCATTGTAAACGAAGACCCGTCGCGGTTGTCCTTCCTGCCAGACGCTCTGGCCGACGTGATCGACTCCTGTCTGGTGAAAGATCCGGAGAAACGATGTGCCGGCGCAAAAGAACTTGGAGATGCGCTTCGTGCAGCTGCGACAGTACAATCGGACCCGACACCCGTTGCTGCCTTAGAGTCCGCCGTCATATCGCCGGAAATTACGGATGCAATTAATCGAACGGATTGGGAGGGCGCATACAAGGCGCTTCAAGAGCTCGCCGAAAGCCGGGAATTGGCTCCCGAAGAACTGGAGTTACTGGCCAAGTGCGCGAGCTGGCTCGGCGAGTTTGACGTATCCCTTCACGCTCTGGAAAAAGCCTTCGCGGGTTTTCATAAAACGGGCAGAAACGGCCCCGCCGCCGGCGTCGCGCTTAAAATCGCCGGATTTTACATTGAAAAATCCTCGCCAATGATCTCAAACGGATGGCTTAAACGCGCCGAACGATTGCTGCAGAACGAGCCAGAGACATTCGAGCACGGTTTGCTGTTTCGTCGACAAGCGGCGAACGCGCTCCGTGAGAACGATTTTGACCGGGCTATCGAAACAAACCGGAAGTGCGCCAAAATCGCGGAAAGGTTCGACGATGCCGACCTGAGGACCGTAGCGCTCCACGATCACGGGCAGATTCTGGTTGCCCGCGGCGATGTCGAAGGAGGCATGTCATTGATCGACGAAGCCATGACGGCGGCGGTCAGCGGCGAAGTCGCCCCGTTCACACTGGGCGACCTCTACTGCAGAACGCTGTCGTTATGCCGCGCGCTGGCCGACTTCAACCGGGCCCGGCAATGGAGCGAAGCGGCATGGAGATGGACCCAATCCAACGCGGCGCCTGATTACTCCGGCGTCTGTCGCATACACAACGCGGAAGCAATGCGTCACCAGGGCAAGTGGACGGAGGCGGAACAAACTGTGCGGCAGGCGTGCGAGGACTTTGCCCGGTGCCATCTCGAAAACCACGCGGGTGAGGCATACTACGAGTTGGGGGAACTGGCGCTTCGCAAGGGAGACTTCGACGACGCGGAAAACGCCTTCAGGCGGGCGCTTGAGTACGGCGTTGACCCAGTCCCCGGGCTCTCTCTCCTGCGGCAGGCGCAGAATAAACCACAGGCCGCCATACAATCAATCGAGCGCGCTCTCGGCGAAACAACCGGGGATCGGTTGCGCCGGGCCCGGTTGCTCGCGGCGGGCATCCACATTTACCTCGCCAACGAACAACTCCCCCGGGCGGAAGCTGCCGTTGAAGAACTGACAAATGTCTCATCGGACTTCGGCTGCCCGTGTTTCGTCGCACACGCGCTGATGGGCCGCGGCGCCGTGGAACTAGAAAGCGGCGACACCAACGCGGCTACAACCTCGCTTCGCGAGGCCTGGACGGTATTTAAAAAAGCGAACTTCCCCTACGACGCCGCCCGCGCACAGACTCTTATGGCTCAAGCTTACCTGAAAGCCGGAAATAAAGAGGACGCCAAGCTTCACCTCGATGCGGCGATCAAGACCTTCCGCGACCTCGGCGCCAGGCCGGATCTGGAAGCCGCCCACGATCTGATCGATAAGATAGACAACCCCCAGGCCCGTTAACGCTGAGCAGTTTCACAAAATTCCTTATTAATCTCTCACACGGTTACTCACAATTGGACTCCGCGTAACCCAGAGTCGCAACACTTCTATTGTGACCCGCGTACCACAACTTCAATAAACCGTTGTCGTACATCAGACCGGGAAACATATGAAAGGAATCGTCCCATTCGCCCGCGCTGCCCAGCGGCAATACAGGTTCGCCGGAATATTTTGTCCAACTAATCCCGTCAGGCGACGTAGCAAGACCAAAACGCTGCGCTTCCTGATCGTTTTGACCGGTATACATCATGATGTACTGCGATTCAGTTTTCACAACCGAGGGATAGAACATTCGAGCTTCGTCGAAATTACCACTGGCTCCGACCGAGAGAACTCGACCGGCGACCGTCCAGTTGATTCCATCGCTCGAGGTGGCATATCCGATGCCCCCGCTGCCCCCATACTCCCCAAACCACATCTTGTAAACGGCGTCGTCCTTGATCACGGTGGTTGCTTCTGTGTATCGATTCCAGCCTTCGGCCTGCCAGTCGATAATACTCCCGCCGTATTTTGTTCCCGTATATTTGTCCCAATTGACACCGTCGGTGGACGTCGCATAGCCCTGATATTGAACAGCATAAGCGTCCCCCGTGTACCACATCTTGTAGGTACTTCCGTCCTTGATGACCACGGGAAGATACGCATGCCAGTCGTCAAACGCGCCGGACGGCCCCACGTCGATGACCGGATTCGTACCGTAGGGCGTCCAGGCTTTTCCGTCCGTTGACGTAGCGTATCCGATTCTCGCT
>CAYUDF010000540.1:0-3067 GCA_964443465.1 uncultured bacterium | reverse complement strand
CAGGAGCGCGGCGGTTACCATTGCGACGGTGTAGTTCAGATCCATCAGGGCCCTCCTGTGTCAGGTCTGTCGGGCGATTCCCATGCCATGACGTGGTGCCAGGCGATCGGTGGAAAGTCCCACAGCCTCCCGTATTGCTGCTTCAGTGTAACGCTCTACCATGACTCCCCGCCACTGAGCGCGGAAGTCTGTGTTGTCGAGAGGTGTGGCGACCTTTCTCGCGAGCGCTGCCGCCTCGCTGATCAAGTCGGGTTCGGGGCGCTGTCCCTGGAGTATGCGCATGCAGTCGTGGGCGGGAACCGGTCGGGAGGCGACAGCACCCAGATAGACCCTCGCGCGGGAGATCGTGTCGCCACTCATCCAGATCGCAACGCCTACGGAGAGCACCGCAAAGTCGATGGCTCCTCGGCGACGAAGCTTCCAGAAGGATGTCTGGCAGTTTCCGGCTTCTGCCTTCGGATGAAGATCGACCGCAGTGAGGATCTCGTCAGCCCTTTTGTGCAAATAGTCGATACCGTCATCCCGAAAGAGGTCGGCAACCGGGATCGAACGAGTCCCGGTCTGGCGAGATTGCAGGCTAACTTGAGCATCGAGAGCGCAAAGCATGGGCGCGGAGTCTCCGGAAGCGACAGCCCAGCAGCGGGGGGAGCTGGGAGCGACCCAACAAGTCTCGCCTTGCTCCTTCATGCAGTAGTCGATCGATTGCCGCCACTCTTCGCTCTGGTTGTAATACGTACAACGGGTATCCAGGCAGAGGTTGCCACCGAGAGTTCCCATATTGCGAAGTGCGGGTGCTGAGATACTGGCGACCGCTCGCATCTGATCGGTCAGCAACATGCCACGTTCGAGCCACCCGGTTGTGCACGGAACATCCACCCAGGTCTCGTCCATCAACTTCTGACACTCGATGCTTTTACCAGCGAGCACCTCGCGTCGGTTCATCCACTGCAGCCCAAAAAGGTGGTCAGCGAGCTTTCGCGCGGCCACGAGCTGGTGAACGCGACTCGCGTGCTCCTCCATGAACACGATGTCCCGCCCGCCCGGAGCCTCAATGGCACCCAACAACAGGGACCTGCCGTCAGAAGGTGGGATCTCGAGGTCGGCCGCCGAGACCACGGTATTGAAAAGGTCGACGTGAGACACCAGGTTGTCGACTTTGACGGCCTTTTTCTGGTGCGGCCATTTGATGAGGAGGGGTACGTTGGTGAGTTCCGGATCGAGACGGTAGGAGTGCCCGAACAACCCACCCTCACCCAAGAACTCCCCGTGATCGGCGACCGCGATTATCATTGCCCGGTCGAAAAGCCCCTGCCGCTTGAGACCTTTCATCAGGCGCCCGATCTGGAAGTCCATGTAGGCGATCTCTTCGAGATACGCTCGACGCATTTTATTCTTTCGAATCGTGTCTCGAACCGATTTTTCGCAACGGACGTTGCGATCGGAATCGACCACCGAGTTCGCCCCCGCTGCCCCATCCGTCCACTTCGAGACGACGTCGTCGAGGTCGAGCCGGGCCGCCAACCTCTGCCTGAAACGCTCCGGGGCATTGTACGGTTCGTGGGGGTCGAAATAGTTGACGAACACAAAAAGCGGCGAATCAGCGTTGGCGGTGATGAACGTCAGAGCGGCATCGGTCACTCCCTTCGCAGACCGCTCCCATCCTTCGGGGTCGTCATAGATTGAAAATCCCTGCGAAAGCCCGAACCCCGCCCCCGCCATCGGCCCACCCACAAAGCCACCGGTCCGGAACCCCCTCGTACGAAGAAGTTCCGCAAGCGTCACGGCCTCACGTGGAAGTGCGTCTTTCGTCACGCCCGCCTCGTGATGGGACGGGTATAGACCGGTGAATATCGAAGCGTGGCTGGGCAAGGTCCAGGGTGAGGCTGCCCATGCATTGGAAAACACCACCGATTTTTTTGAAAGAGCTGCGAGATTGGGAGTTAGTTCCGGGTTGGCGTTCCACGGTGCAACTGCGTCCCTTCTGGTTGTGTCGAGCGTTATGAGGATGATGGGCGGATTGATCACAGCCGGTTTTTTCGACCTCAGGTGAGGCGCGCCCCAGAGGAAAACGCCACCCCGGTCGCCGTTGACGCTGAACGCCACCCGGTGGGAACCGGGTGCAAAGTCGATCTCCACCGGAAGGGTCGCATCTGGCGCCACCCTGAACTCCACCGGATCCCGCCCGTCGATCACAAGCCGAAAATCAGCATCAGCGCTCGAATCGTTCTGGAGGTCGAACGTGGCGACACTGGGCCGGCTGATCTCGAACCCGGTTTCCAGCCGTTGCGGTCCGACAAAAAGCAACCCATCGCGGCGAACGGTAGAAATGCCAGCTACTCCGTATTCGAGAAATGCCGCTAGAAACATCTGAGAGCGAACGCTTCGCTCCACGGTCTGGCCACCTCGCTTTTCGAACACCCGGAAATCGGAGAATTCGTACTCGACGTCTTCAGGATCGGGCTCCGCCGCATCGCGGAATATTCGAGTCATCGTCAGGCGATGCGCGCCGGGTGCGAGCAGAGATTTCGGAATCTCAACCTCGATCGTCCGATCGGCGTCGCGTCGCCACCCATCCGGAACGGGCTCACCATCCCACGAGATCTCGAGTTGAGCTCTCCGGCCCGAAACTGCAGGGGTCAACGAGAACAGCAGCTCGAAGTCGACACCACCTTCCACCCAAACGTGGAGTTGAGCAATCTTCCTGAAGGCTCCACCACGTTCGGAAAACCGCTGCCAACGCCAATCCGGAACGATCGTGACGCCCTCAGGCGCGACAATTTTGTCGACAAGATCGTTGAATTCCAATGCGGCCGGCGCCCGTCGACACCCTGGGGAAAGTGTGAACAATGCGAGCACGCCGCACACCCAACCTGCCCGAAAGATCTGCCAGGGTGCCCCACGACTGACCTTCCTCATCCGGAAAACCAAACGCCGATCTCAGAGCTCAACTGTTTGTCCAGGAAGGTCTGATCCATCATTCCCGACATAGTCTCAGCCCCGGGTCACCGATTGCAAGCGGAGTTGCTGAAGCGGTTGATGAGTGCCACCCTTCGCAGTCACTAATTCA
>CAYUDF010000539.1:0-3067 GCA_964443465.1 uncultured bacterium | reverse complement strand
ACCACGCCACAGGGGCGTGAGATAAACCAGGCTCGCGCCCGGTTTGGCGAGATACGTGTTTGGAACAAACGAACCGTAATATGTGGTTTTCGAAAACAGGGCCAGTCCAAAAAGGACGAGAGGTACAAGTAGAACCGGCAGGGATTTACGAACACGACCCGCGGCGCGGCTGCCGACAAAGATAAAACCGGCGCCGAGCAGCAGGAACAGAATCCCCTCGGGGCGGAGCAACGCGACGGCCAGAAACGCGAGTTGTGAATACCATATATGTTTTGGATTGCCGCCGGTCCTGGCCTTCAGGTGATACAGTGCGCCCAGCAGCAGAAACATCAGTTCGGCGTGTGTTTCCAGGCCGGAGGTCGCGTAAAAAACCATCGGCAGTGAAGCGATCAGCCCCAGCGCCAATACGGTCCGGAGCCCGAGAAACCGCCGTCTCTCTTCTGCCCGCGGAGTATCAACATCCTCCGATCCAACACGACGGGGTTCACCCGTGGGAAAAATTGATATCTCGAACAGCTTCCAGGCCAGAACAACCGAGAAGATGGCGCACAACAACGATAGAACAACGGCGGTTCCGGTCGTTTCCAGACCTGCCGCCGTCAGCAATCCGAGTATAACGGTCCACAGGGGATTTGACACCCCCTCGACCCGGTCTCCGGCGTTAAATACGGGCCCCGCGCCGTCGGCGAGGTTTGCCGCATATCTGAAACAGATAAACGCGTCGTCGGGTATCCACCCGATAAACAGGAGCGTTTCCGCACCGAACAGGAGAACCAGCGCCGGGAGTGCCAGGCGCGACCATTTGTGAGTATCTGTATTCAAATCGCCGCTGATTGTAATTGATTCTTCTTTCTGTGGCGATGATTTCCCCAAATCGTGTAAAATAGTGCTCTTGAATAAATCCGGTCAGCGGTTGTAATTCCAATCACGTGGCCCGTGGAGAAGCCGGAAATGCGGATAAAGCGGGTCGGACCAGTTGTAAATAAACGGGTTAGGGGTGTGGGAGTCGGATGGGTGGCAAGCCCGGGAGAGGTTCGCCCAAGTGCTCGATAACGAGAGAGAAGTTGTCATCGAGTGGAAAAAGGGTAATAAAAAGGCGTATGAGAGCCTGGTTCGTCATTATATGACGGATGCCTACATGGTGGCCTATGGCTTTGTTGGTGACGCCGATGACGCTCGAGACCTGTCACAGGACGCATTTATCAAGGCGTACCAGGCCAGGGAGAGTTTTGACGCCAGCCGGCCCTTTTACCCGTGGTTGTACAGGATTCTGAAGAATCACTGCCTGAACTTTCTCAAGCGTGGTTCCCGGAGGTCGGGATCGCTGTTTTACGAAGACAATCCCGCTCGCGAGCGGTTTGTTTCGCCGACGCCGACGCCGTTGCAGGATCTTGAACGCAAAGAGCGCAAAAAGATTGTGCACGCAGCGATCGGGCTTCTCTCTGAAGATCACCGTGAAATCGTCGTATTAAAAAACTTCAAAGGCTGTTCGTACACCGAGATTGCCGAGATCCTGGATATTCCGATCGGGACCGTCATGTCGCGCCTGTATTACGCGCGGAAGATGCTCAGGGAACTCATCGAACGGATCGAAGTTGAGGGACTCCCCGAATCCGGCGCCCTGATGGGTGACGGTAACCCCGTTACGGGGGAGGTGGTTTGAATGGAATGCACCCGGTTTCAAACGGACGGAATGCGACTTCTGGACGGCGAAATGACCGAGGAGGAAAAAGCGGAGTACCAGTCACACGTAGGTGACTGCGAAACCTGTCGCGTGGAGCTGGCTTCGCTGGGGCGGGTCGTCGAACTCACGGACGAGTTGAAACTCCGTACGCCGGATGACGAGTTCTGGGAAGGTTACTGGGAGAGTGTTTATCGCCGATCGGAAAGAAGTGTAGGATTTTTTCTGCTCATTACCGGTATTATGGCCGTTCTGTTATATGCGATTATCAGGGCGGTGACATCACCCGGATTCTTGTCGTACGAGGGGATCAGTATCACCGTGGTCCTTGTCGGCCTGGTTGTGATATTTGTGTCCGTGGCAAGGGAACGATTCCACGAAAGCAAAAACGATCCCTACAAGGGAGTAAAGAGATGATCATTACAACAACCGATTGTTGCCCGGGGAAAAAAGTCGTGGAGATCCTCGGTCTGGTGCAGGGCAGCACAATCCGCGCGCGCCACGTCGGATTGGATCTGACGGCCGCGTTTAAAAATATTACCGGTGGGGAAATCACCGAATACACAAAACTGATGGCGGAATCGCGCGAGCAGTGCCTCGACCGGATGCGCGAAGCAGCTGCACAGCTGGGAGCCGACGGGATTGTTGGTGTAAAGTTCATCACGTCCAGCGTGATGCAGGGAGCTTCCGAACTGCTGGTCTACGGAACGGCGGTCAAGTGGGAAGACGACGCCTAAGAAAATATACTAAAGGGAGTTTCTATGAAGCTGGGAGAATGGAAAATCAGCGCGGTGATGGCGGGGACGTTTGGACTGGATGGTGGGGCGATGTTTGGCGTGGTCCCCAGGGCCCTGTGGGAAAAACAACTGCCTCCCGATGACAAAAACAGGATCCCGATGGCTATGCGCCTGATGCTGGCACGCGGGCACGGCAAGACCGTCCTGGTTGACGCCGGCGCAGGCGGCGGGTACAACCCTAAAACCGAGAAAATTTACGATTTTAAAAACCACGACGATCTGGCCAGCGTTCTGAAATCCGCCGGGGTTTCACCGGCGGAAATCACCGATGTCGTACTGACTCATATGCATTTTGACCACGCCGCCGGGATGGCGGAGCCGGAAGGCACGGGCTGGAAACTGGTTCTGCCGCAGGCGCGCCACCACATCCAGCGTGTCCAGCACGACCACGCGTTTGCGCCCAATCCCCGCGACCGCGCCAGTTATTTCAAAGATCGCCTGGTCACGGCCGAGGACGCAAAGGTTCTCGATATTCACGACGGGCCGTGGTCCCTCGCGCCCGGTTTTGACCTGCTGGTGTTTGACGGCCACACCCCGGGCCAGCAATTGCCCAAAATCAGCGGAGACGGGAAAACGGTCCTTTACTGCG
>CAYUDF010000538.1:0-3072 GCA_964443465.1 uncultured bacterium | reverse complement strand
GAAGAAGCTCACCACGTGCTGAGCGGGATTCAGATGTTCGACTACATCGACAACGAAGCCTACACTTTCGGCGGACAGAGTGTCGGGGCGCTGTTTGCATCGCGGTTCTGGAAGAACGAAGACTTCTACGCGACCACCGGACTGAACCTGTTTGCTATTCTGCTGGGCGCGTCCAAGTCCGATTACCCCAGCATATCGGGGCGCGAGTACGATTACGGGCCGGGTGCCGGCTACAGTTTCAAGGCGGCGTTTGGTTACAGGGGGCGAAATGTCCTTGAGATTGGTCACGCGGGTTTTCTGGTCCATTCCATTAACGGTACCCGGGCCGATCACTACAGCAGCATCACCAGTCTAAAAGTCGATGTGCCGGTCAAACAGTGGTTCGGTCTGGGAGCCGATTACGTGCTTTATGCGTCAGAACGAATCTACAAGGACTACGACGATGTAAATGCCCGCCACCCGGAACTGAAGTTCTACGTGTCCTGGTTCGTTGATTAGACCGGCCGCCAAGGCGATGCGAACTCGCTACCTCATATCACTGTCTTTGCTGATACTTGTTACATTGGCCACCGGGAACGGTTGCAGCCGTTCTGTTGCCGACGCCGACCCGGCGCTGTTCCCGGATCCCGTGGATAACACCATCACTTTCTGGGGCCACGCGTGTGTGTATATCGATGTCGACGGCTTCGGGATCGTGACCGACCCCGTATTTGAGAAGGGTATGATCGTTCGGCGGCGCAAGATTCCGGCACCGCCGCCCGCATCATACGCGGGCACCGGAATTATTTTGATCTCCCACCCGCACAACGACCACCTCAGCCCCAACACACTGAAAACCTTTCCAGATGACGCAGTGATCCTGTGTCCGGAGAAGTCCGTGAAATACCTGGAAGATCTGGAGCAGGACGTCCATCCCATGAAGCCGGGTGAGCGGTACACCTATCCCGGCGGGGAAATCGTGGCAGTGCCGGCCCACCACATGGGCGGCCGGTATTCCGTGAGGGGATCCGATGACGGGCGGGCGCTGGGTTATGTAGTATACACGCCGCAGTCGGTAATCTATTATACCGGTGATACCGACTACTTCGAAGGATTCGACGAGGTCGGTGTGAAACACCGGCCTGACGTGACGCTGATTAATATAAGCGGCCATCTGCACGGCACCGAAGCGGCGCTGGCCGCGCTGGCCACGATGTCGCCGATGGTGATACCATTACACTTCGGTGCATACGGGTACCTGTTTTTCGGCGAACCGAAGGTGCCGCGCGATTACGACGAAATCGATTCGGTCCTCGAACCCGTATTACAGCTGTTAAAACCCGGAGAAAGCACGCCGCTTTCCGGGAAAAGAAACGCAAATAAAGATAGACATACACCGTGAACAACTTGTTTCAAAGGAGGCAACCGATGCATAAATTTGTGCTGTTTGCAGTACTTCTGGCGATATTGACCGGCTGTTCTTACCTCAAACCCACGACGCACCTCGATTTCAAACCGTTTGCCGAATATACAATCACGCTGGCGGCCGATATCGAGTACGGGCTGTCTCGGAACAAAGTCCACTATTTGCGGGAGTTTATGCATGACCCGGTTCTAATGGAGCACGGGGAGATGTGGGAAGGCGTACGGATGATTCTCAAGGGAGTCGTCGCTTACTCAGTCGAGGTCACCACACTGGGTAGCTCGACACTGTCGGGCGCCGAACGGTGTGACAAGTTTGCCGAGTTTGTGGACGACCTGGTAAGACCGGTATTGCGGACTTATCCAGGAGTACTGCACGCCAACGAGGCCGACCTCGACACGCTGCTCATGAATATCCGGGGAGAGGACGATCTTCTGGGAGCCCTGGGTCAGGCCCAGCCGCTCATCGACGAACTGGCGCGTGTGTCCGACCAGGTATTCGACAGAGTGACCGATGACCTCGACGCCATCTCTGATTACCTCGTGACCAAAATCGATTCCATGAACACCGACATCATCTTGTACCACAATCTGGTCCGAGGGATGCAGTCCAAAGTGTTCGCCAGTCTGGTCATCGGTGCGGAGTATCGCCGTGGCGATCCGACGGCGTATGACAGGCTATTCGAACTGGACCCGCAACTGAAAGAGCTGGTGGATAACGACGGCAAGCTGTCGATCGATGAATTGCAGGCCATTGAGGATCGTCTGCTGTACAAGGCGCAGAAAGCCAGAGAGTTCAAGGAACAGCTGCAACCCGATCTCGAATTGTACCGTCTGCAGCAGGGCGAGTTGTCCGAAATCTACAACAACGCCAGGCGACAACTGGTCAAGGCGCGGATCACCGTGGTGGTGTGGTCGAGGTCGCACAGAAACCTCGCACAGGGAATTGTGGATCCGGCCAAGGTCAACATATTCGACCTGACCAAAAAGGCAATCGACACCGCTTTGTAGAAAGCAGTGATAATGGATAACAAACTTCGTTCAATCATACTCGCCGGTGGGGTTGCGATCGTTGTTGCCGCCGCCGGGTGGTTTGTGTGGCGCAGCCAAACGGCCGAGGTCGAACAACAAACGAGCCCGGTTCGTACCGAATCAGTTGCTGTAACGGCCGAACAACTAGTAACCATCGTCGGTCGCTGGCGCCGGCCCGACGGCGGGTACATACTCGAAATCCGTGGCCTCGGCAACGGAGCCGGTACACTTGACGCCGGGTACTTTAATCCGCGGCCCATCAATGTGTCCGTAGCGCGGGTGGAGCAGAGCCCCACCGGGCTGGTCGTTTTCATCGAGCTGCGGGACACCGGGTATCCGGGGGCGACCTATCGCCTGGTGCACGACAGCGCCACCGACAGGCTGACAGGCATATACCACCAGCCGTCGGTTAACCAGAGATTCGAAGTCTATTTCGTGCGGGCGCAATAACGCCGAAGCTGTTTGAAGATATACAGTTGCAGCCTATTGACATTCCGGTCCCGGAGGGTTATTATTCCGTCTCAGTCTCCGGTGCGCAACGCCCGTCCCGGGGGCGTCCTTCTACATAATCTGACCACGATTACGGTTCCTCGGTAGCTCAATGGTAGAGCATGCGGCTGTTAACCGCAGGGTTGTAGG
>CAYUDF010000537.1:0-3079 GCA_964443465.1 uncultured bacterium | reverse complement strand
AAACGATAATACAGGCGGATAACGGCAACACCGGCAAAAAGAGCGATGACGGGTTCCACGGGCACGCGTCCGCGTATCGATCCGTGAAATATCAACGCAACCGCAGTGTGCACCACGATTACGCCGTAAAGAAATAACAATTCTCTCCACCGGTACAGCGTTAACACAATCCCCGCAAGAAACAGCGGAAACACAAATATTGCATAGATAAAACCGACGTCCAGCACGGTCGCCAGTTTTCCAACAACCGAGTCCTTGCTCCACCACCACCCGCTTTTAACGCCGCTCAGACCGGCGTCACTGTTCAGCCGCCAGAACCTCGCGAATTTCCACCACAGAAGTTTGGGGATCTGGGATTTGTTGTCGCTCAGGAACTGCTTGCCTTCCTTCCAGCAGAATCGTTCGCGTTCCAGTTCGCTCATCTGGTGGATTTCTTTCGCATGCGGCAACCCGGCGATAGGCGCAACGCCGCCGCGATAGTGAGGGATGTCGATAACCTTCTGGTTGTTCCCCTGGTAAAACGTGTAACCGCCGTGCGCCGTCAATCCGACCCACCCGCCGGTGAGATTGTAGTTGCGCACGCACCACGGCAATACGATCAGCGCAAACACGAGCGCTCCGACGAGACCGCGGGAAGACCTTCTCCACAGCGATCCAGCCCCGAATAACAATCCTGCCAGCAGCACCCAAAGGGCCAACGGCAGACCCGTGGGGCGTGCCAGCGCCGCCAGCGCCAGCAGCGCGGCCGCGCGGACCGATTGTGACAGGGGGCTGTTAAAATGCGAAGGCGACGGATAGACCAACAGCATCAAAAGCATCAGGATAATGTAGAAATTTTCGGTTACCAGATAACAGCTCATCATGATGAGGTACGGATTTATCGCCACGATCGCGGACGCGACCAGCGCTTCCGGCTCGTCGAAGTACCGGCGCGTCACAAGAAACACCAGGTATACGATCGCGATACCCATCAATATCTGGAAGATTCTCGCCGCGTTTCTGTCCGGGCCGGTCACTTTGTAGATGGCAGAGAGCAGAACGGGGTACGCGGGCGGGCGGCGTCCCGTCGGGCCGGCGTCAACACGGAATCCGTTTCCGTCCGCCAGATTTGCGGCGAGCTGGTGGTAATCGGTCTCATCACCGCGGATGTCAGAGGACCATTGCACGACAAACGTGGCGAAACCAAATCTGGCCACGGCGGCCACAGCTATAATTATCAGCAGGATTACGAGAGTTTTGCGGTTCATTGTTGTTGATTATAAACGGTCCCGGGCAAATCACACGACAAAAAAGATCCTCGCCCTTTGAAAGACGAGGATCTTTTTCTTAACAAGCGGTCATGGCCGGATATCAGCCGATTTTTTCCGACATGGTCTTGGCCTGAGTAAACAGACCGATATAGTCCCGGCCACCGGCTTTGCTGTCGGTGCCCGACATGTTGAATCCGCCAAACGGGTGCACACCCACCAGGGCGCCGGTGCACTTCCGGTTGAAGTACAGGTTACCCGTATGGAATTTTTTACGCGCTTCCTCGATGTGATCGCGGTTGTTGCTGTACAGAGCGCCGGTCAGGCCGTATATCGTGTTGTTAAAGATCTCAAGAGCATGATTAAAATCCCTTGCCTTGATCAACGCCAGAACGGGGCCAAAGATCTCTTCCAGGGAAATCACGGCGTCCGGTGCGACATCGCCAAAAACCGTCGGCTGGATAAAATAGCCCGTACCGGCGGCCCGCATGCCGCCCGCGAGCAATTCGCCCTCCGTTTTGCCCGTTTCGATGTAACCCAGGATACTCTCACAGGCGCTCTCGTTGATGACCGGACCCATAAAGTTGTCCTTCGACTCGTACGGTTTACCCTGCGTGATCGATTTGACCATGGGCATCAATTTTCGCACGAATTCGTCGTACACGTCCTGGTGGATAATCGCACGCGAACAAGCGGAGCACTTCTGCCCCTGGAATCCAAACGCCGCAGCCATTGTGTTTTTAACCGCCTCGTCCAGGTCGCAATCGTTGTCAATTACCATCGAGTCCTTGCCGCCCATCTCCATGACGGCCCGTTTGATCCAGACCTGGCCCTCGCGGGTTACAGCCGCTTCCTTGTTGATATGCAGCCCGACTTCCATCGAACCGGTAAAAGCGATGAAACGTGTTTTCGGATGCTGCACGATATAATCGCCCACGTCGGCGCCGCTGCCCGGCACGTAGGCGACAACACCCTTGGGCAACCCGACTTCCTCAAGGACTTCCATAAACTTGGCCGCGACCACGGGGGAGTCACTCGACGGTTTGAGTAACACGCAGTTGCCCGCAACGAGCGCCGCCGTTGTCATACCGGCCATGATTGCAAACGGGAAATTCCAGGGCGGAATAACCGTTCCGACACCCAGAGGAATATATTCGAGCCAGTTTTTCTCACCCGGATACGGCGTGATGGGCTGTTCCGCGGCATATCGAATCGCTTCGCGTCCATAAAACTCGAGAAAATCGATCGCTTCGGCCGTGTCGCCATCCGCTTCCGCCCAGCTCTTGCCGGTCTCATAACACATCCACGCCGAAAACTCGAATTTCCGTTCGCGGACAATCTTTGCCGCCTTGAACAGGTATTCGGCACGTTCCGCGGCCGGCGTAAACCGCCACGATTCAAATGTTTCATAACCGACCTGGATCGCTTTGTCGGCGATCTCCCGCGTGGCCTTGGAGACCACACCGATAATCTGATCGGGATCGGACGGATCAATCGACTTGATCTTGCTGTCGGTCGTTAATTTGTCACCGCCGACAATCAACGGGTATTCTTTGCCCAGGCTGGCGCGAACTTTTTCCAGGGCTTTTTCCATGGCGTTGATGTTCGCCGGGTCTGTGAAATCGGTAAACGGCTCGTTTTTGAATTCTGCAGGCATGTTACGTCTCCTTGAAACGGGATCTGAAGCGTATAAAGAATCTAGTATTTCTATTAAGTGGAAGCTTTACCCGAAAGGGGAATTCTGTTGCGCACTATAAAAAATATTTTGCTGAAAGTAAACTCAAAATTATGTAATGTAGCGGCCAGCGTTATCACACAGAAAAAATCCGGGT
>CAYUDF010000536.1:0-3084 GCA_964443465.1 uncultured bacterium | reverse complement strand
AAAAAATACCGGTGTGCCCATGATTTCGAGCACGCGTTTCTCCGAATCGATGGCGGTGACGGGACCGCAGAAATTGCCAAAGGTGCCCGTGCAGGGTCTTATCACGTCGCCGTCCAGGTTACTGCCGATTTCCGGTGGCGCATCAATTCCGCATGGCAACACCAGGATTTCGGACGCGTCGAATCGGTACAGGACATCGTCGTCCTTGGAACGTGATATTTTTCCGCTCGTGTGAACATAATCACCGAGGCTGATCAGTGGCGGGGGAGGCTCGCTCGGCACACAACCAAAATTGGCCATCAGAAAATCCTGCACCTGGCCATTCTCTTCGACCAGTATCACGTTCATTACGGGTGGTGTTGTTGGTCTCAGGTCGCCGCGCGGTGGTCTCTCGACTTTGTAAATACCGGCGTCCAGATCATCGAAACGATAACTGCCACTACGATCCGTAATCGTCCGCCACAGGATTTCCGGCGGTGAAAATTCCGGTCCGTCCGTCCGGTACATGTGGATCACAACGCCGCCGATACCCGATTCATCGGTATCCAGAATGCCGTCCCGGTTGGCGTCGTGCCACACCATTCCACCGATGGATCCACCGGTTTCGCTCATGCCGAAGTCGATTCGTCCGACAAAGCCGATTGACACGCCGTTATCGACGCCGAAATGAACGGTCCGGGGCAGGCTTTCTTCAAACGGTGTCCACACGCCGTCGTCATTTTCGAAATCAAACACGATTGCCGCACCCGGTCCGGTTTCTCCGTTGTCGGGATTTTCGACGGTCACTCCGGGGGGCAGGAGGTTGATGAACGTCAACCCGATGGGTTCCAGAAATTCGCAACGGCAGCGGTGTTCGACGCTGAAGTCCACGGAAAGCACAGCAAGGCTGTCGACGTAGTGGACGTTTGTCCCGCGGATGATAAATGGTCCGGGAACGGGGTCTTCCGAATTGCCGGAAGTTTCTGTTGTGATCTCAAAGTTTCCGCCGGTGGGGTTGATGTCGCCAGTAACGACCCCCGACGAATTGTTCTGCTCGTTTTCAGTGGGTACTACGGAGTCGCCTCCACAGCCTCCCAGACCAAAAGCGACTATTAAAGCCACGACAAAAAGAGGTCCAATTTTTCGAACCATGCCAGATCGCCTCCCGTAACGCGCGCCGTGTTTTTTGTTCAAGGGGTAGGATTTATAGGGACTACGCTGTAATTATAGACAAAACTGGGTCAGCCTGCAAGCCCATCCGGCCGGTGTAAACCGCAGAAACTATGCGTATTATCAAAAACGGCCCCCGGCGGAGATCCGGGGGCCGTTTTTGTGGTCCTGTTTGAGCGCGGAACCCCGTACCGGGCTCCGTCTTACGGTGTTGTGTCTACCAGCGCATATTTTACGATGACACCCGTCAGCCCGACGGCGTACATGACTCCGTCGTCCGCTACCCAGCAGCTGAGAAAATCAACCACAATCGGGTCGAGGAAATCGGGCACGAAAATAGCATGCCATTCTTCTCCGTCGTACCACTGTGTTTTGGTGCCGCTGCCTACGATGAACACGTTGTCGGCCGCGGAGCCGTATACATCGTACAACGTCTGCTGGTTGGCGCTTTCCATGATAGTCCAGTCGGTACCGTCCCAGTGGACGATGGTCTGGCTGGCGCCAACGGCAAAAATTTCGCTGGCGGACGCGCCCCATACGGAGTTTAGTGCTTTGCTGACCGGTGAGTCTTCCTCCAGCCACATGGACCCGTCAAAGCGAAGGATACGGCCGGAGTTTCCGACGGCGTACACGGTGTCCGCCGAAAAACCCCATACACTGTTGAGGGTTTCTCCAATCCCGCTCTCCATGGTGCTCCACGACGAACCGTTGTACCGCCAGATAGCACCACCGTCACCGACGGCAAATACGTCGGTTGCCGATTGCGCCCACACATCCCAGACCCTTGCATCGGTTGAGATTGAAATGTCGCTCCACGCGGATCCGTCATACTCGATTGCGGCGCCACCGCCGCCGACGGCGAATACAGCGTCGGATGCGGAGCCGTGGATTTTGGTGAACGAATTGGGCAGCAGGCTCGGTACGATGCTCATGCTCGTGCCGTCGAAATGCCGAATAGTGGCTGAATTGCCAACGGCGTGGATGTCGGTATTCGAGCTGCCCCACACGCCGAGGTAGGCGAGGGCCATACCATCGAGTGTGGTCCACTCGGTGCCGTCCGAATAGAAAATATCGCCGCGCGATCCAACGATACATTTCTCACCGGCCGGTCCGAGTACAATCGCGCGCGGCGTTGCATTGTCGGTGGCGGGTGTGTCATAAAACGACCAGTTGGATCCATTGTAGTGAACCGTGATTCCTGTGGAACCCACGGCGTAGATGTTGTCTTCGGCCAGTCCCTGAATGTCGAGCAGGAATTTGTCGGTGGGAACATTCAGAATTCGTGTCCACACCGTGCCGTTGTAGCGCAATACAGCGGCGTGTGAACCCACGGCGTAATAGTTGTCTGTTCCGCTACCCCAGACGGCCGTTAACGTGCTCGATGTGTTGCTCGCTTGCGGGGCCCAGGATGTGCCGTTGTAAAACAATATTGTTCCGTTATCGCCCACTGCAAATATGTGGTCAGACTGGACACCGAATACGTCAAACAGATCGAGTGTGACTCCCGATGTCATTCCCGTCCACGTGGTGCCATCGAAATGCCAGATAGAGCCACCTTCACCCACGGCGTAAACGTTGTCTGTTGCCGTTCCCCACACCCCGCGAAGGTCAGCCGGCGTCACAGCGGTGCCGCTCTGGGTCCACGACGTGCCGTTATAATGGATGACCAGGCCCTCATCGCCAACGGCATACAGATCGTCTGAAGCCAGACCCCAGATGGCGTTGTAATCGACATCTCTGGGAGTTGTCATTTTTGTAAAGTCGGTGCCGTCAAAAAACAAAACGGTGCCCTTTTCTCCGACCATGTACATTTCCGTCGCTGAGAACCAGGCAACATCCATCAATACTTCCGAGTTGAAAATCTGGCTTTCGAGCGACCATACCGGCTGTGGCGGTGGTGGTGGAGGGGGATCACCGGGATCGACTGATGACGGT
>CAYUDF010000535.1:0-3086 GCA_964443465.1 uncultured bacterium | reverse complement strand
AACACCGGCGGCTGAAATTAATGACCAAAGAACGCGATCTAATTATCCGGGGCGCCCGGGAACACAACCTTAAAAACGTCAACCTCACGCTTCCGCGCAACAAAATGATTGTTGTTACCGGTCTCAGCGGTTCGGGCAAGTCTTCGCTCGCGTTTGACACGGTGTATGCGGAAGGCCAGCGGCGTTACGTGGAAAGCCTGTCCGCTTACGCCCGCCAGTTTCTCGGGCAGATGGAGAAACCCGATGTCGACCGCATCGAAGGTCTGTCTCCGGCAATTTCCATTGAACAAAAAACCAGTTCACGTAATCCGCGTTCAACCGTCGGCACGATGACGGAAATATACGACTATCTTCGTCTCCTGTTTGCCAGGGTGGGGACTCCCCACTGTTATCAGTGCAACCGGGAGATCACACAGCAATCGATCCACCAGATACAGGACAAGATTCTGGGTTTTCCCGAGGGCAGCCGCGCGATGATTCTGTCGCCCGTTGTTCGCGGGCGTAAAGGCGAACACCGAAAGCTGTTCGAGAAGATCGAAAAAGAAGGTTTTGTCCGCGTGCGTGTCAACGGTGAGGTGGTCGAAACGGCCGATCCGCCGAAACTGAACAAACAACAGAAACACAATATCGAAATTGTCGTCGACCGGCTCGTCGTCAAAGCCAAACACGCCAAACGCATCAGCGATTCGCTGGAAACAGCCAGCCGTTTCTCGGACGGTCTGATAATGGTGACGCTGTCGGGTGGACGCGAAATGCTCTTCAGCCAGCATTTCGCCTGTCCGTACTGTCATGTGAGTTTCGGCGAGATCACACCGCGGATGTTTTCGTTTAACTCGCCGTACGGAGCGTGTGAGGATTGCAGCGGACTGGGCTCGCGCATGGATTTCAACCTCGACCTGCTCGTACCGGATCACAGACTTACCTTCAACGAAGGCGTGCTGGCCCCGATGGGCAAGTTGAAGGGGGACTGGGGCCGGTCGCAGCTCGAAGCGCTGGGCGAGATGATGGATTTTTCGCTGGATACAAGATTCGACAAGCTCCAGAAAAAGGCGCGCGACGCCGTGCTCCACGGTCTTGACGAAGAGATCGTCGTCAAAATGAATTTTTCAAAATTCACCGGCGAGTACCGAACGCAATACGAGGGGCTGATCCCGTGGTTGAGGCGCCGTTTTCACTCCACAACCTCCGATTCCGTGCGGCGGTGGATCGAGACGTTCATGACGATCGAACACTGCACCAGTTGCGGTGGAGCGAGGCTCAAACCCGAAAGCCTGGCCGTCACCATCGCGGACACAAACATCGCCGACTTCTGCCGGAAAAGTGTGAAAAAAGCTGCGATGGTTGTGGATGATCTCACGTTGACGGGCAACGACGCCATAATCGGCGAACCCATACTGGCGGAAATCTCGTCTCGTTTGAAATTCCTCAACGACGTAGGCCTCGGGTACCTGTCGCTGGACCGGAGCGCCTCCACTCTGGCCGGCGGCGAAGCACAACGCCTTCGCCTGGCCACACAGATCGGATCGCGCCTGATGGGCGTGTTGTATATCCTCGACGAACCCAGCATCGGCCTGCATCACCGCGATAACAACCGCCTTATCGACACGTTAAAGGAACTCCGCGACATCGGAAACACGGTCATCGTGATCGAACACGACCGCGATACAATTCTGGCGGCCGACTACGTGGTCGACCTGGGGCCGGGCGCCGGCGTCCACGGAGGAGAAGTGGTGGCAGTGGGAACGCCGGCGGAGATAAAAAAATCCAGAAAGAGCAAGACGGGGAAATACCTGCGGCAACCGCTGCCGGTGCTGGCCGACGACGCGCGCAGGCGGGACAACGGAAACAAACTGGTTGTCCGGGGAGCCCGCGAAAACAACCTGAAAAATATCGATGTCGAACTGCCGCTGGGAATTTTTACGTGTGTAACAGGGGTCAGTGGATCCGGAAAGAGCACGTTGATAAACGATGTCCTTTACCGGGCGATGCACCGCCACTTTTTCCAGGGTAACAAGTTTCCCGGCAAACACGACGGCATCGACGGTCTCGAGTTTATCGACAAGGTGGTGGGTATTAACCAGTCACCGATCGGCCGTACGCCCCGGTCGAATCCGGCTACCTACACCGGAGTGTTCACGCCGATCCGCGACCTGTTTGCACAATGTCCGGAGAGCAGGATACGCGGGTACAAGGTCGGGCGGTTCAGCTTTAACGTCGCCGGCGGGCGTTGTGAAAAGTGCCGGGGGGACGGCGTGATCAAGGTGGAGATGCACTTCCTGCCCGACGTCTACGTAACCTGCGAAGCGTGCAAGGGGTTTCGATACAACCAGGAAACCCTGGAGGTGTTGTTCAAGGGGCACAGCATCGCCGACGTCCTCGCATTGAGCGTGGAGGAGGCAACAGAACTGTTTTTCAACATCCCGGCGATCCGCCGCAAGTGCGAAACACTTGTATCGGTCGGGCTGGGATACATCAAGCTTGGCCAGCAGGCGACGACACTGTCCGGGGGAGAAGCGCAGCGCGTCAAACTGGCGGCTGAGCTGTCAAAGCGGGGAACCGGCAATACATTATATATACTGGATGAACCCACAACCGGGCTCCACCACGAGGACGTCCGGATGCTCCTCGATGTCCTCAACAAACTTGTGGACAAGGGGAATACAGTTGTTGTGATCGAGCACAATCCCGATGTAATATTGGCGGCGGATCATCTGATCGATCTTGGGCCGGAAGGCGGAGACGAAGGTGGGGAAGTGGTTGCGACCGGGTCGCCTTACGACGTCATGAACCGGCCGGAATCCCACACAGGCGAAATGCTGAGCGAACTCACTGGAGAGCGGAACGGAACGGGCCGGGGCGCTCGCGCAGCGAAATTATATCCCAATGATAATGTGACGGACAAAGATGACAAATCTGAAAAAGACACCACTGTTTGACAGGCACACGGCACTGGGCGCGAAGATCGTGCCGTTCGCCGGTTTTGAGATGCCGGTCAGTTACACGGGTATCCTGGAAGAACACCGCGCGGTTCGCGAACACGTCGGCCTGTTTGACGTCAGCCACATGGGTGAGTTTTTTGTTTCCGG
>CAYUDF010000534.1:0-3088 GCA_964443465.1 uncultured bacterium | reverse complement strand
CGGTTGAAGGTGGCCTTGCTGATCACGTGCCGTTGCTCGCTGTCATTCGCAAGGATCAGGATTACGTGAGCGCTTTCAAATCGGTTTTTGGCGTTGGCGTCAATGCTATAAATATGGATCACGTGGCTATGGCGATTGCCAGCTTTGAACGGACCGTTGTCGCGGGCGATACGCTGGTAATGTCTTTACCCTTGATGCGATTCAGTTTTGCGATGAAGTGTTCGAGCAATAGCGGGATGTCTTCTTTGCGTTCGCTCAGCGGGGGCAGTTTGATGCTGACCACGTTAATGCGGTAATACAGGTCTTTGCGGAATTCGCCACGATCGACCATTTCCGCCAGGGACCGGTTGGTGGCCAGCAGTATCCGGGCGTCCGTTCTTTCGGTCCTTGTGCCTCCGAGCGGCTCAAACGTTTTTTCCTCCAGCGCGCGAAGCAGGCGGACCTGCAACGCGGGAGTGATATCGCCGATTTCGTCCAGAAATATGGTGCCGCCGCGCGCGAGTGCAAACCGGCCCGGTTTGTCCTTGTTGGCCCCTGTAAAAGCCCCGGCCTTGTAACCGAACAGCTCGGACTCCAGCAGTGTGTCCGGCAGGGCGGCGCAGTTGGCCACCACAAACGGTCCCGCGTGAAGGGGGCTGAGGTTGTGAATCGCCCTTGCAAACAGTTCCTTGCCTGTACCGCTGTCGCCTTCGATGAGTGTGGTACTTCCGCTGACGGCGATCTGGGGTAGGATCGAGAATAACTCCCTCATGCGGTGGTTTTTGCTGATGATATCTTCGAACGAGTACTGCGCCGTCAGTTCCTTGCGGAGTTCGTCGACGTGACTGAGGTCGCGGAATGTTTCCACGCCTCCCATTATCGAACCTTCTGAATCACGAAGTATCGCCGTTGAAATGCTGATGGGGATGCGGCGGCCATCCACGTTTACGATATAAATCGCCTTGCCGACCACCCGCTGCCCGCTGTCCAGTGTGTGGCGCAGGGTGCATTCGGATTCGCATATGCTGGCGCGAAACACGTCGCAGCACGTCTTTCCGATGGCTTCGTCACGCGAAATACCGGTGATCTCTTCGGCGGCACGGTTAAAAGCCGTGATTTTCCAGTCTTTGCCGACCGTAAAGACGCCGTCTGAAATGGAGTCGAGAATGGTGGCTGCGTGCTTGAAGAAAAATTCCGCCGAGTGCGGCGCTGATTCATTGTTCAATTCGTATTCCTTTAATTGGGACAGCTTTCATGTTATCAGAAGGGCGCGGTTTTCGCCATGCCCAACACTCCTCAAGGGTACAGACGCCCGCAAGGATATCGAACGGCGTTTATCGTGCGCCGCTCGTTTTGTAAAAGATTTTACTGCTCCGGTTCTGTTCGTGGTTATGCAGGTCCGTTACCGTGACGATCAGGCGGTAGCGGCCTTCTTCCAGGCTGCCCACGTCGATGGCGATCCGCTCTCGTTCATCATAACTTTGCCCGACTCTTTCGAACGTCTGGGCCACGGCGGGCTCGCCGTCGTCAATCCCCACAAATCGGGACACCGCGCGCCCGAGCCGGTTCCAGGCGCTGGGTGTGTCGGCGGGTGAATCGTGTATTTCGAAGGACAACCGGTAGAGGCTCTGGCCGCCGCTTATATCGAGGTTATAGATTTCGAAGTATACGCCTAATTGCTGTCCCGGCGCGTACGCCTTCCATGGGTTGGCGGGCAGGACTTCGCTGCCACGCACAATCGAAGTACCCCCGGGCACGCTTCTGAGATAGAGCAGGTCGCTGACCTGAACGTCCGATCCGGCAAACCGCTCGGCGTCGCATTGACCAATGAAAGTGGCGACGGTGGCCCTGCCGTTGTCCTCAAAGGCGCAGGCGAGATTGTAATTGCTGAACGGGAGTTCGCTGTGCAGCACAACGTCGTATAGTTTGTGTTGCGATCCGGAAATCATCGCCGCGTCCAACACGCCGATGGTATCGATCGTTGTGTGTTCCACGTTCCAGTCTTCGTCGAAGAAACGGCTGCGCGCGTGGAATTCCCGTAGTTTCTCGACGTTTACGGAGTTGAGGAGGCTGTCGGCGTTGATCTGCATCGTTACGTATACCGAGCTGGTAAATTCGTCGTTCTTGAACACAACGGCGTCCATTGCGCCGTTTAAGATTGTTGCCGACGGTCTGTATCTCGTGGTCCGGTTCTGGTGGCGCGCGAAAACAAGTTTCTCCGAGCGGCTTGACGGGATCTGGAGTTTTCCGTTCAAAAAAGGATCGCTGAAATAGAACTCGTGGATCTGTCCGAATGTCATGTAGGTCCAGCTTTCGGTACGGTCCCCGCCGTGGGATGCGTGAATATCACTGGGCCAGCCAAACTTGATGGAGATTTCACCGCGTTCGGTGTCCCACCCCCGGGTCTGTGGTTTGACCCATGTGACGTGTACGCTGGAATGAGAAAAGTAAAGATCGGCGCGGAATGTCCGGTAAACATGTTCCAGGAAATGTTCGTTCACATCCGTTGTCGGATCAAAATCACGGACGACCCAGAACGCGTGATCGATCGAGGCCTGTTCGTCTTCGCTGGCTTTTTCATAAATTACCATGTCGTCATAACCCAGGAGATTCCGGTCCAGCGAGACGTACGCGGCCAGTTCCTCCTCACCCATCTGTGCCAGGGCGATTTTGTAACAGCTGTCGGCAAGGGCGAACTGCTGTTTTTCGTACGCGATTGTGCCGACGAGTAGCGGAAACTCCGGCATCGCAGGGAATCGTGCCGCGCAAATCCGGGCTTCCTTTTCGGCCTCGTCTTTCCGGTCGAGGGCGTAGAGGACGTAGACCTGTCGGGTAGCCGCGTCACCGTTTCCGGGGTCGCACTCAACAGCCGCCTTCAGCCACCGCCTGGCGGAAGCAGCTTCGTCCATATAAGAATTTACCCTCAGCTTCCACCGTTCGTAGTGGGTAACGCCCAGTTTGTGTTTGGCGTCGCACAGGCCGGGGTCAATTTCAATAGCCCTGCGAAACGCGCGGGCCGCGTCCGGATAAAACGTCTGTGAAAAATAGGTGAGCCCGAGTTCCTGCACCACGTATGGGTCGTCGGGGAACAACTGCACGGCGCGTTCGA
>CAYUDF010000533.1:0-3089 GCA_964443465.1 uncultured bacterium | reverse complement strand
AAGGACGACGACGACGCGTGTCCGGAGAGCCCGGAAGACTTTGACGGCTACGAAGACACCGACGGCTGTCCGGATGTCGACAATGATGGCGACGGACTGCCGGACGAGGCCGATCTTTGTCCTGACCTCGCCGAAGACGTCGACGGTTTTGAGGACGACGATGGTTGCCCCGACCTGGATAACGACCAGGACGGTATTCCAGACAAGGACGATCGCTGCCCGAACGAGCCGGAAGACTTTGACGGTGACGCGGATACCGACGGTTGCCCGGACCTGGTAAAGGACAGCGACAACGACGGTATTCCCGACGACGTCGACCGCTGCCCGCTGCAGCCGGAAGATATCGACGGTTTCCAGGACGACGACGGATGTCCCGACCTGGACAACGACCTCGACGGAATTCCGGACGAGGTGGACAACTGTCCGAGCTCTCCCGAAACTTTTAACGGCTATCAGGACGAAGACGGATGTCCCGATGAAAAGCCGCTCGAAGAGAAGTTTGTGTTGCGCGGTGTTAACTTTGAGAGCGGAAGCGCCGCCCTCACGCCGGACTCCTACACTGTGCTGGATGAAGTGGTCCGGTCACTGCAAGCCTATCCCGAGGTTCGCGTCGAAATCCGCGGCCATACGGACAGCCAGGGCCCCGCGAGCTTCAACCTGGAGCTTTCGCAGAGGCGCGCTGAATCGGTCAGGCAGTATCTGGTCAACGGCGGTACCGACTCGTCGCGACTGGTCGCGATTGGTGTAGGCGAAGAAGAACCGATCGCGTCGAACGCGAATCCTGAAGGCCGCCTGCAGAACCGCCGCATCGAGTTCCGCAGACTGAACTAGTTCTACCGGCATACGATTCCTGAAAAAGGGGATCCGTCCTGCGGCGGATCCCCTTTTTGTTTTGTTCTGTTGGTTATGTGTTACGTCGAGGTGTTTCGCGGGGGGGATACAATTACTGCAATTTGGCGCGTTCCCAGTACTGGTCCATCTGTTCGAGGGTCATGTCGTCGAGGTGTTTTCTGTCGGCGTGGATCATCGAGCGCATGACGTTGAACCGCCGTACAAACTTTGTAGATGTCGCGTTGAGCGCGCCGCTGGCGTCTATGTTGAGGAAGCGGGTCATGTTGATTACCGAAAACAACAGGTCGCCCAGCTCTTCCTGAATATCCTCTCGGGAATCACTTTTGATCGCCTCCTGTAACTCGTCGATCTCCTCGTGGAGTTTGTCGATGATCCCGGAAGGATTGTCCCAGTCAAACCCCACGGCTGCGGCGCGTTCCTGAATTTTTTCGGCGAGTCGTATCGGGGGCAGGTTGCCGGCGACGCCGTCAAATATATCTCCGTCGGCGTTTTTGTCTTTACGTTCTTCCGCCTTGATTTTTTCCCATTGTGCCAGGCTCTCGTCGGTTGTTTCCGCTTTGGCGTCGCCGAACACGTGCGGATGACGGCGGTAGATCTTGTCGTGGGCGTGGCCGGCGATGGCGTCGATTGTAAAGTCCGGGTCCGTCTCGTGTTTGACCGCCATCGCGAAGCAGGCGAGAAACAAAACGTCTCCCATTTCCTCGAATAACTCCCGCGGGTGCTGTCGGGCGGCCCATTCCAGCTCGTAAGCCTCCTCCACCAGATCCGAAAGAATATCTTCCAGTTTCTGGGCCCGGTCCCACGGGCAGCCGTTCTCGCCACGCAGGCGGGTAATGAGGTCGAAAAGGCGTTGTATGGATTCAAACTGTTTTTCTGACATATAGCGATAATAACGGCCCTGAAGCCTTTATAACAACCCTGACTTACTGCTTGAAGAAAACCGGAATCGGCCCTAATATACGGGTTTGCCATCGATTTGTCGACGAGCAACCATGGAAAGGCCACCAAGACATGCTCGACCGGATCATTATTCGCGGCGCAAGAGAGCACAATCTCAAAAACATCGACATCGAAATCCCGCGGGGAAAACTCACCGTTGTGACGGGTGTTTCCGGATCGGGAAAATCCACGCTGGCGTTTGACACGCTGTACGCGGAGGGCCAGCGGCGTTATATCGAGTCTTTGTCGACGTACGCCAAGCAGTTCCTGGAGCGGATCGGAAGGCCGGACGTGGACGAAGCGCTCGGCATCAGCCCGTCCATCGCGATCCAGCAAAAAAATACAACGCGGAGTTCCCGGTCCACCGTTGGTACGGCCACCGAGATCTATGATTACCTGCGCCTGTTGTTCGCCCGAGTGGGGACAACGGTCTGTCCGGACTGCAACAAGGAAGTAACGCGGCATGAGCCCGACGAAGTAACGGCCGATCTTCTTGATCGGTACACCGGATTGAAATTCCTGGTTGTGACCACGCGCGCAGTCGAAAAAGGTGTGCCGCTCGTCCGGTACTTCGAAGCGCTGCTCAAGGACGGGTATTCCCGCATCCTGGTGAAGGGCGAGGTTGTCAAACTGGATCCGCCCCCGGGCCGGAAAATCGGACGGCTCAAACAGATCGACGTTGTGCTGGACCGGATCGAAGTCGACGAATCCCGACTCACGCGGATACACGAAGCGGTCGAAGCGGCCTACAGGATCGGCCACGGATTTGTGCGGTTTGTCCCCACAGAGGGCGGAAAAAATGCTGATTCTCCCGTGTATACCAACCATCCCGTATGTGTGTCCTGCGGCAAAGAATTCGAGGAGCCCCGGCCGATATTGTTTTCCTTCAACACGCCTTACGGGGCGTGCCCGCACTGCCGCGGTTTCGGAAATCGTATGGAGTTTGACGAGGATCTGATCGTATCCGACCACAACCGTTCGATAAGAAAACACGCCGTCGAGCCGTGGGCCTCAGAAAAATTTGAATATTTTTTCGATCAACTGGTTCGGTTCTGCCGCCACAAGAAAATCCCGCTGGACAAACCGTGGGGAAAACTGAAGGAGAGCCACAGGAAACTGATTATGGGGGGGTGTGGCGAATACATCGGTGCGCTGCCGTTCCTGGAGAACCTCCGGGAGAAAACCTACAAGAAGTACGCGAGGTTTTTTACGCGCCGTTACATGACCTTTCGTGAGTGCCGGCAGTGTATGGGCGGGCGGCTGCGCAGGGAAGCCTATAACGTAAAACTGGGCAGCAG
>CAYUDF010000532.1:0-3093 GCA_964443465.1 uncultured bacterium | reverse complement strand
GTCGGGTGCGGTACATCGGCGATCATATTGCGGTGCGCTATCTGCGCATCGGCAAACAGGTGTTCCATATTGTTGACCGGCCCGCATGGAATCGCAGCGCCCACAAAAATTTCCATCCACTCATCGCATGTTTTTTCCGCAAAAATATTTTCGATGAGCGGGAGAAGTGTCTGCCGGTTCTCCACTCGTTTGGGATTGGTTTCGAACCGGGCGTCGGTTGCCCATTCTTCCCGTCCCACCGCGGAACAGAAGTTCTTCCACAGTTTCTGGTTGGCCACGGCGATGGCGATCGGGCGATCCTTCGTCTGAAACACCTGGTAGGGGATAATCGATTCGTGCGCGGTGCCCCAGCGGGTCGCCTCCTTGCCGGCTACCAGGTAGTTGCTGGCGATGTTCGCCAGGCCCGAAACCTGCGCGTCCAGCAGGCTGATGTCCAGGAACTGGCCGCTGCCTGATCGCTCGCGCCACAGAAGCGCCGATGTTATCGCTCCTGACGCGTAAACACCGGTGAGGACGTCCGTGATCGCTACGCCCACTTTGCACGGATTGCCTTCCTTTTCACCCGTGATATACATCAGGCCGCCGACGGCCGACAGCACCATGTCATAACCGGGACGGTCCCGGTAGGGACCATCCTGACCGTAAGCGGTGATTGACGCGTATACAAGCCGGGGATTGATCTTGCGCAGCGTTTCATAGTCCAGGCCAAACTTTTTCATGAGGCCGGGCGTGAAGTTTTCCAGAAGAACGTCGGATTTTTTTGCCAGCTCCCGAATGATCTCCACGCCGTCCGGGTTTTTCAGATCAATCGCGATGGATTTCTTGTTGCGATTGCAGCAGAGGTAGTAAGCGCTCTCCCCACCGGCGAACGGCGGCCCCCACGTGCGCGTGTCGTCGCCGCCGCCCGGCCGTTCAACCTTGATTACCTCCGCACCCTGGTCGCCCAGGATCATCGTACAGTACGGGCCGGCGAGAATCCGGGAAAGATCCAGTATCCTGTAACCGCTGAGTGCCTGTTGTGGCGAAGATGAATCGTCCATATCCCGCTTTCCAGTCTAATCCCCTGGTTTGTAACTTACTCCTGGTGTCTATCAGAAGGCCTGCGGCGGCGCGTACAGGAAATTGACGTTACGATGCGCACTCTCCGCGACACCGGCGCTGATCAGCGCCAGGTGGCTGCCCGGCCGCCACCGTATGTTGCCCACGTTCGGCGGCCACGGGTCATAAATCTTCAGGTCGTAGGCTTCACCCGTAAACGTGCCCGCGCGAATTCCCGCCAGAACCACCACGTGCCCGGTCCCGACCACCGTACCGGCGGCGTTAACCGGAACACCATCTGTCCACAGAGGGCCATGACTGATCAACCACTCCTGCAGTAGCTCCGCGTTGGGTGACATCAGCGGTAATTCACGCATACCCAGTTGTCGCGCGAATGTTCGCATCTGGGCCCACTGCAGACCGTTGTTTGCGGCGTGCGCCGCGGCGAACGCAGGCACCTGTCCCGGGCCACGAAGGTCGGGGCTGCTTGCCATCACGGTATGTTCACGCCAGGAAACCACCATTTGTGCGCTGGCGTACCAGCACGCGTTATTGTTGTCCTGCGGTATCAGCACCATGTTTGGAACCTGGTACATATTTCTTCTCCTTCCAGATGAAACGATTCAAGATCACGCTATCATATATCACGATCAAAGAGCCCTCAATGGTTATGTTTGGATGGATATCCGGATGATGATGTCTGTATATTAGGCAGCGCTAACATTATCATTGAAGAAAACGTTGTGATTTGGTAAAATACGCTCGTTATCTGATTTATGTCGAAAGACACCTACTGGCGAGCCGGCGCCCGTATTTCCAAGCGTCGAAAATATCTACCCGGGATAACGGTGTGGGGGGCGGTGTGGCAGTGTTATCTCAGGGGACTTTAAAGGAGGACACTGTGAACCAACTGCAAAAGACTATACTGCTTTTACTTCTGACCGTCTGTGTTGCCGTACCCGCGGGCGCGATGGTGCATGTTTATACCGTGCATGACCATCCTAACGGCACACAGGTTCCGCCCACCTACGGACTGCGGATCGATGATCTCTTGAGCGAAGGCGAATTTACGTTCAGTTTTGATTATATCGATGTTTCGGGTTCGGCGGGCGTGATCATGGAATACGACGACGTGTTGGGTGAAATCCACATCTATGGCCGTGCGTTTGGCGGCAAGGACACCGGCACCGATTGGGATCCCGCGCTCAGGGGATGGATCGATATCGATTTCACTTACCAGGACGACGTAAACGTCCAGGACGACTGCGCCGGGAATCCGGGCAACGACGTGTACGTGACGTCCGAAAGCGCCAACAACAACGGTTCAGTCACCCTGGACGGTTGGGGTGGCGACGCCGTATTTGCCTACAGCGGCAAAGCCAACACGTCGGGCTGTGCCTTCATTCTGGACAACGACACCGATTCAAAGGGCAATTCGTCCATCGCAAATGACCCGTCCCAGTGGTCAGGCAGCGGATGGTTGATGCCGCCCACGTCCGGTTCGAGGGACTGGCTGTTCGTAGCTGTTGAAGCGACGGTCCCCGTGGAGGAAGCGACCTGGGGACAGGTCAAGAATCTGTTCCGGTAACGGCCAGCATTTTTTGAAAGTAGTTTTGAAACGCTGCCGCTTTCCAAGCGGCAGCGTTTCTTTTTTTTATAAAACCGCCGTCTAGACAACACGGTTTTTCCACCGGCCCCTTTTGAACAGGATCGCAGGTTGTTCGGTCCCGAACACCCCGATCTTGCATACAGTCTCAACAGCCTGGCAATTCTGTTGCAGTCCACGGGAAAATACGCTGAAGCTGAGTCCCTGTTTGTGGAAGCCCTCGAAATGCGTCGCAGAATCCTGCCCGAAAACCACCCGAACCTGGCCTACAGTCTCGGGGGGCTCGGAAGGTTGATGCTCGAGAAGGCGGAATATGACAGTGCGGAGGAACTACTGACAGAGTCTCTGGAAATTCACAGAATATCCAACGGAGAGATCCACTCCGCTGTCGCGGTTCGCCTCAATGATCTCGGCCGCCTTCATTACGAGAGAGCATTCTACCCGGAAGC
>CAYUDF010000531.1:0-3106 GCA_964443465.1 uncultured bacterium | reverse complement strand
GGCGGCAATAAGCCACCGGCTACGGGCGATCAGGCCTGTTTGCATGGTGATTCTCTCCGGGCTGAATGAGCTCAATTGAACGGACTTACTATCTAGACTGGTTTGAGCCGGAAAGAGTTACATCCAATCTGCGCCCGCGATTTAAAGCGATCCGATAGCTGTAATTAGTCCCAACAACAACACCAGATCTCTTACGGCATAGCAACGGCTTAGATCAACAGCCTCAGCGCGTTCATAAGGTCGATCATCGCCTCGGTGTCCTGGCTGCAGTACTCGCGAAGGCTTCCCAGTACGCTTTCTTTCTCGTCCGCCGGGGCGTTGCCAATTACGACCCTCTGAAACTCGCGTGCGGCCTGGTTCCCATCGTGGATTGTGAGACTGTCGTAGCTTTTGCCGGTAACCGCGGGCAGGACCGCTTTCAGCGAACAGCTGCCCCGTTGTTCGGGGTGATAGTAAAAGAAACTCCGAAATGGAATAAGAAGATCATCTAAACGGTCGGTCAGCTCCTGGAGAAAGTGCCGTTCGCCGGGGAAACTGTCGGCCAGTTCGTTGATGACGCGTTTCTCAAAACCCATGTTGTAAGCCAGAACCTTTCCTTTGGGACCGATGGCGTGCAGTCCCGCGATCAAACCAGGGCGCGGGTCATTGGCGTCTCCGGCGAGGAATTCCTGATGGGAAGGTGTGCTATCGAAGCTATCGAGCACATGGAGCGAGAACTGGAAGGGCACCTGCTGGTAAGGCCTCGAACCGTCGTACAGGGGAACGGCAGAACTGACGGTTTCGAAATCGAGGCAGTACAGCGGAAATTCCAGATTATCCATCCAGTCACGGATGCCCGCGGGATCTACGTGTGGCCGGTTCGTTTTTACTGCATCCCGCTGAATACGGTGCGTATCGTTTAACTCATTTGACGCTACATCGGTGATCGCGAGGGTATTCCGGCCGATCAGATCAAAGACGGTTTCCTTACGCGCCCGATACAACTCGGTCACGCTGTGGTCGGGCAGAAAAGACCAGCACTTCCCTTTGAGGCTGCAGTCGTAGGGATCGGCGCAGTGACGACCGATTGGAACATTGGGCTCCGGACCCCCGATGACATCCAGCATATCCGCGACACGAGCGGGGACATCTGGAATCAACGGATCGACGTACGCAGTGATGTCGGCCAGATTGAACAGTTGGTCGACGTCGACTTCGCCATCGCGGACATACTGGTTGTTCAGGTGCATCAGATACTTGCGGTTGATCGTCAGGCCCGCGCTCTGGAGGCAGTGCGTCTGAAATGCGACGTCCTCCACGTGGACTTCTTTCACTGACGTCGTGCTCTTGACCTCGACGATATCCCACTTGTCTCCCGCCGCGGGAACCAGCACATCGACACGGCAATAGCAGTTGTTGGCCAGAAAGCTGGCTTCAAATACCGGCACACGCCGCGGCAACAGAGCCTCAGTATCCGAGATGGTGTCCATGAACCCCTTATCCATAGGCACTTCGATCCCGCCGGGGTATCGAAGTTTCGCCAGGTCACCGACTTCGTGCCCCATATCGAATATCGCCTGAGTACCCTCATCGGGCCATGGAATCTGGTCCTTGGCGTTGTAGTGATACCACAGAAGTTTCGGGCACTGGAGACCCGTCATATATTTTGACTTGGAAAGGAATGCACCCATTCTATTCACTCGCACTGTTGGCCGATTGCGCAGCGGCTATCATTTTCTCCAGTTTGTCGCTTGTGTTGATAGCATGGACAATGATATTCGGATGCGAGCGGTCAAAAACCCGGAATATCTCGTCAATGAACGCGCGGCCCGCATCTTCGACATCCTGGAAATCGAACAACACGGTATTAAACCTGTCAACTCTCGCCAGGAGTCTCTTCGCCTGGGATCTTGCGATGAGCTTCTCCGCACCCTGTCGGGCCATTCTTACCGGCACCAACGTTTTTGTAAATCCGTAGTCGTCTTCTTCTGATGCAAACTGTTCGAAAATATCCTGCAATTTTCTTGTTGCGTCGTTATCAATTCCCATAAACACGGTCGTACCCGTACTCGGCCGATCTTGCTCCATAATCCAATCTTCTTCGTTCCCGTAGAGGTGAGAAAAATAGACGTCTCCCGACAAGATCGCGAAATCGGAAAACATTCTTGATGTAAAAAATATTCCCTCACCGGTGTGTCTTTCCGGATCTGTGGTCAGTTTTCCCTTCGCCAGTTCCAGGACGGCGTGACGTTCATCTTCAAGGTCACATTCATCTTTGATTTTCTGAAATATCCCTATTCCGTCATCAAGAATTATCATCCGGGTGCCAACCGCAGTCCTTTTGACATCAACTATCAGCCTTTTACCTCCCGAATGGTCGATAGCGTTATTGACCATTTCAGTGAACCCATAGTGCCAGATATCGACGATATTCTCCGGCAGGGTTCCCAGTATGTGACTGATCTCGGAACGCCACGCGTCGTTTTCCTCCAGGTTTTCCAGTTCAAAGTCGGTAGTTCTCTCTTCCAAAAACTTCAGCGAATATCTTCTCTGACGAGTCGCACCCTCTGCATCGAGGTATCCATCGGTCACCAGCTCACGAACGTATCGCGCCACCGCCTGCCTTGAGATATCGAACCGCTCGCTCGCTGCTTTTACCAGATCCTGGGGATGGTTGGTAACATGCTTAAGCAGGTACCTGCGGATCTCTTCCCCACGTCTGGTTTGTCTTTTGGCCATCGGTTCTTACTTTCCAGCCAGAGAATCCTGAACCCGTCTATCGATGCCGCATTCATGTCCAAGAACCATTGATATTCCTGCAACCCTATTGACAATATTTATAGGTATTATTGTAAACATAATGCAAGTATTTTCGTTCGAATTCTCGTGTTTCCTGGATGAACCGACAGAACAGTAACGACATAACTATATGTATATAATTGTGTTATGCAATTGTTCCGAGCTCGACACGTCTATAAAACAACTGCTGTATTGACAATAAAATCTCGCCAGCGATCCGGGAATAACTCTATTTTGAGAAGTCTTTCCGCCAGGCCCCGAATGATCCCGGCACAACCTGGTGCCGCCCCCCCCCCACACCACACCTACACGTATCGTTTGTATTCCG
>CAYUDF010000530.1:0-3110 GCA_964443465.1 uncultured bacterium | reverse complement strand
CCGCCGCCCATACAGCGAACAACACATAAGCCGGCAGAAAATAAAATGACATCTGGTAGATGTGGACGCTGTCGAGGGCGGGATTAATCAAAACAATCAACCCCGCAACCAGCCCCAGGAAGGCCAGCGCCATGAATTTTGCCAGATGGGGCCGTTCCCTGTTAAGTCCGTGCAGGCCGACCGGCGCGAACAGCAGGAACGGTAGCGGGATTTCATGAATCAACCGGTTGAAGAACACCTGCACGTTACCGATCAGCAAACCGATCGAGAAAGAATTCTGTTGAAGATCCCCGTAGTTCGTCCTCAGCAAAAGAGCGAGCCAGCGGCCGGGCGACTCGGGATCACCCCAGTCAATGAGCGGATCGGCTTTTGAGCGAAACATCACCAGCAGGTAGGGAGAAAATCCCAGCACAAACAACATCGCCGCTTTTACAACAGAGATACGACGACGATTCAAAAAGAACATGTAAAAAAGTGCGGGCAAAACCAGAATCATCGACTGGTGGAGCGTCAGAAGCTGCCCGGCAAGATAGACCAGCAGATAAACGGCGCCGGCGGACGGTTTTCGTTCCAGTACCTCCACACAGAGCAAGACACAACAGAAACCCAGGCAGACGAGGGGGTATACTTCCGTGGTTGTGGCCTGTCCCCAGAAGGTCGCGCTGAACGCGAGCAGACACGCCCCGGAGATAGCAACTATCAACGATGACATCACCCGGTATAACAAAAGAAAGATACACGCCGCCGTTAACGCCGCGAACAGAGCGCACAACGTGTTGGTGACCGCCGCCGGTTCGATTTTTCCGGCGGCCGCCAGGCAGGCAAGCCTGCCAAACAGGACGAACACCGGGTAACCCGGCGGGTGAGGTACTCCGTGGGTGTAACCGGCGAGCGACAACTCTCCACTGTCACCGGCATAAACCGTAGGACAAAGTGTGTAGATATAGACAAAAAAAGTGCAGGCGACAACCAGTGTGAAGCCCCACACGCTCCTGCTGTCCCTCATGTCTCGCTCCCAAGATGAGGATAGCGGAAAACCGCGGCCGGTTGCCACCGGCCGCGGATCACGCATCAGTAGCTGGAATAGGCAACCAGATTACACTGGATATAGCCGTTCCCGGCGTCGTACACCCATCCGCCGTTGCCGTCAAACGTTGTTACAACGGAGGCAGTTTTGGAAACGGGTTCCTGCGGCACACGGCCATCGGAGAAAATTGTACCATTGAGAGCCGCCGGAAAAATGGCCGAGCCGTCGAGCGCGTTCTTGGCGTACTGGATCGAAATCGCGGAACGCATGTTGCCCAGCGCGCCACGGATCGAAGCTTCACGCGCCTCTTCCTGCATGTCGACGTACTTCGGAATAGCAACCACCGACAGGATGCCGAGGATCACGATAATGATCACCAGCTCGATGAGTGTAAAACCACGTTGGTTCCTTAGTGAATTCATTGACTGCCTCCTGGATATCGGTTGAACGAGTCCATAAAGTTGATGTGCTTACCCTTTCAGACCACTCCGTTGTTCGATCAATTCACCGACACGAGCCAGGAGCTCGTCCGGCTGGAATGGCTTGGACATGTACAGGTCCGCACCTACCTGTTTGCCCAGTTCTTTGTCTTCTGTCTCACCCATCGCCGAAATGAGAATGATGGGTATATGGCTGTATTTCTGGTCAAATTTTAAAAACCTGCATACCTTGTAACCGTCAATATTGGGGAGCATCAGATCCAGCAGAATCAGATCGGGTCCCCACTCCTTGGCCCTCTTTAACCCTTCGGAGCCGTCCGCTGCCACTTCGACTTCGTACCCACCGGATTCCAGCGTCAGCTTCATAATCTGTGCGATATGCGGCTCGTCGTCTACGATCAGTACCTTGTTTGGCATCTCCACTCACTCGGTTAAGGGATGGTTCCCGTCCACCAAAGTTATCGACAAATCCACGCGCCGGTTTAGACTAATTTTTGTCCGAACCGGCCCAACAAACCCCACCTAATCCTTTATTATTCTGGGCGTTATAAATATGATCAAATCCTGCTTCTCGTATGAGGTGCTGTTGTGGGTGAAAAACCAGCCGATCAGCGGTATGGAACTGAGTATCGGCACACCCGTCTTGATCTCGCGCTTTATCTCCTGGATCAATCCTCCGATAACGATTGTTTCGCCGTCCTTGGCGATCACCTGGGTTTGTGCCCTTCGGGTTGACGTCACCGGCCGTTCGTTGAACTGTCCGATAAATTTCACGATGATGCTGATCTCCGGCGCGATCTCCAGCAGGATCGTACCGTCCTCGCCCACGTGGGGCGTTACCCACAACTGCGCGCCGACGTCCTGTTCGTCATAGCCGATAATTTCCATCACACCGGTCTCACGATGCCGTTCGTAAAGGGCGATCGGGACCTGTTCACCGATGTGGATCTGCGCGGCCGTGTTGTTGAGCGTGATGATCGACGGCGCGGACACCAGGTTGGAGCTTCGCCGCGATTCGAGGGCATCCAGCACCACGGAAAACTCCGCCGCCGACAGTTTGCCGAACACAAAATCTTCCGCTGCGGCGAACGGCCAGAATCCTCCATCGGGAAATTCAGCTTCCCCACCGACCGTCTGGTCCGGGTCGGGCGTGTCCGGCGAATATTCAGAATTACCAGATGAGTTTTTGGGGAAAGGAAGAGTGGTGGGCATCGCCGCGCCGGTCAGGGAACCGGACACGTTCCATTTCAATCCAAATTTCTCATCGTCCCCCAACTGGGTTTCCACCATCTTGGCTTCGATGCTGATCTGGATCGGCGCCTGGTCCAGCAAGCGGACCAGCTCGATCATCTCTTCCACGCGTACCTGGTTATCTATAATGATCAACTTGCTGGCAAAACCGCCACCTCCGACACCTTCTGTGTACGGATCGGTCACCGCTTTAATAAGACCGCCGTCGGTGCTGAGGTCCTTCAACGCCTCAACCACCTTGTTGGCGTCGACGAAGTGCAGGTCGATCATCCGCATGATGTGGTCCTGGGGCGCCACGATGACGGTGCTGCCCTGCCAGTGGTAGTTGTATCCGTGCGCGCTGAGGATCACTTCGAGGGCTTCGACAAAGGGGACGTCGATGAGGTTGGCGG
>CAYUDF010000529.1:0-3113 GCA_964443465.1 uncultured bacterium | reverse complement strand
ATTGGAGCGGGCAACGGGACTCAAACCCGCGACCCTCAGCTTGGGAAGCTGATACTCTACCAACTGAGTTATGCCCGCCCCTCTAACAACTTGGTGTGTAGCATTTTAGCAAAATCATGTCAAGTACTTATTGAAATCAGCCGGCAAGGAAGTTTTTTACCAGTTCACGGGCGGCGGTGTTGTAGTTCTTTTCACCGACGTCCAGCCAGTGGTTGCCGGTGTCCCGGCGGAAATATGTTTCCTGGCGTTTGGCGTATTGCTGGGTACGGACGATCACCGATTGGAGCGTCTCCAGGGGGTCTGTTCCCGCCTCGATCGCCGCAGCGATTTCTCCATACCCTAGACTCTTCAGACCGGGGCAATCGGCTGTGTATCCGGCAGCCAGTATCGTCGTCACTTCATCCACCCACCCGTTTTCGTACATTCCTCGCGTGCGTTCGGCGATACGCGCGCGGAGTTTGTCCCGCGACATGGTCAGCACAATTTTAAGCGGCCGCAGGTCGGTCTCGTTTTTGTCCTGTGCTGCAAGATGTTGACTCATCGGGATACCGGAGATTTCATGAATTTCCAGTGCGCGTGTGATCCTCAACCGGTCGTTGGGGGACAACTGACGGGCACGCGCCGGGTCGGTTTCGACCAGCTTGCCGTAGAGAAAATCGGTATCCATGTTTTCAAAAGAATCCCTGACCCTGTTGAGTGTTTCCGGCGGTATATTCAGGTCGATAAATGGCCGTAACAGCGCGTCGAAATACAGGCCTGTACCGCCCACCAGAAACGGGACGTGTCCCCTTTCCACAATGCCGGCAACTGCATCCCGGGCCAGTGTGGCGTGCCTCACCGCGTTGCCGGGAGTGTCGGCGTCCATAATGTCAAGGAGGTGGTGCGGGGCCTCGCCGCATTCCTCCGGAGTCACTTTGCCGGTACCAACGTCCAGTCCCCTGTAGACCTGACGCGAATCCATTGAGATCACTTCGCCGCCAAACTCGCCGGCGAGCTGGATGCCAAGCGCGGATTTTCCTACGGCCGTGGCGCCCATAATGGAGATACATTTGATTTGTGTTGTGTTCATCAGCGGCGATGGAACCATCGCTCCACGTCTTCGAGCGAAATCCTGTAAATCGTCGGCCGGCCATGAGGACAAGAGTAAGGATTTTCGACAGCAAACAACTGGTCGGCGAGCAGTTTCATTTCCTCCAGGCCGAGTTTTTTGCCGGCTTTGATCGCGCTGCGGCAGGCAAAGCTGGCCACGATCTTGTCGGTCAGCGTGTCCCCCGGAATACGTTCCTGCAGAATGTCGTCGAATATCTGGAGAAGGAGTTTGCCTTCTTCCCAGTTTTTCAACCCCTGCGGATATCCGCGGACGAGGATGCTCTTGCCGCCGAACGGCTCAAGATCAAATCCTAGTTTCTGGAAGAGCTCCTGTGACCCCTGGAATACTTCCAGTTCGGCCATCGACAATTCGAGGTGTATTCGGAACAGGATCTGCTGGGACAACGGGGCCTGGTCCCGAAGTTGTTTTTTTGCGTTGTCAAAAATGATTCGTTCGTGTGCCGCGTGCTGGTCGATGACCACGATGCCGCCGCGCACCTGTATGAAAATGTATGAATTGTTGAACTGCCAGTACAACCGCTCGTCGGCCGATCCCGTTTTTTTCAGGTCTTCGACGGCTTCGCGTGTGCTTTCGGCGACGTGGGTGTCTTTCAGCGACAGCGGCGGGTTAAACGGACTGGCGGACGACGACTGATGGTTTTCCATGTATCCGCCGAACGCATCCTTCACCCGCTCCCTCAGAGAAATCACGTTGGTATTCTGGTCTTCCCTCTCCGGCCCAAAAAGTTCGTCCGGTGGCCGCGGCACGGTATCCGCCGCCGTCGGACCAGCCGACGGCGCCGCGCTGACCTCGATGCGGGATTCTGAAAACGCCGACAGCGCTGTTTTGACGGCGCGCCGCACCGTACTAAACAGCAGGCTTTCGTTACGTACACGTACTTCCATTTTACCGGGGTGGACGTTTACGTCGACGTCTTCGGAATCGATTTCGAGGGACAGGACGGCAACGGGAAATCGTTTGAACGGAATCACGTTTCTAAAGGCGTCCTGAAGTGAGTGTATCAGTGTTTTTTCACGAACCGGCCTGCGGTTGACGAAAAAATACTGCTGCATCCTGTTCGAACGCGTGTGGGTTGGAAGACTGACGAAACCGCGGACTGTCATGCCGGACGCAGATTCTTCCACCGGAACGATATGTTTCATGGATGTGCCGCCGAGAACGGACGCGACGCGTTCCCGCCAGGAAGAAGCGGGCAGGAAGTCGAGCACGTGGCGGTTATCGTCGATGTAGTGAAACTCGATGTCGGGAAGTATCAGTGCAAAGGAAAGAATCGTCTCCAGTATGCGCTTGCGTTCCGTCAGTGGAGTTTTCAGAAATCTTTTTCTGGCCGGCGTGTTGAAAAACAGGTCTCTGACCCTGACGGTTGTACCCCGTTCGTGTGGCGCCGGTTCAGGCGGCGAAGTTTCCTTGCCTTCCGTCCGTACACACCATCCTTCACCGCTGGTCGTGTTGCTGGATACGAGTTCAAACTGCGAAACGGACGATATGCTGGCCAGCGCTTCCCCACGGAATCCGTACGTCGACAATCTGAACAAGTCGGCGGAATGGTTGATTTTGCTGGTCGAAAAGTTGTGCGGCGCCAGCTCGATGTCCTCCATGGACATACCCTTGCCGTCGTCCCGAACCTCGATCAGGTCCTCACCCGCCCCGGATGTCCGTACGTGTATTCGGGCAGCCCCTGCGTCGATGGCGTTCTCCACCAGTTCCTTGACCACCGACGCCGGGCGCTCCACGACCTCTCCGGCGGCGATTTGCCGGGTGACATCATCGGGTAAGGTGTGGATCGTGGGCATCGGGTTCTCCTGGTGGTTTCGGGCCTCTATGAAAGGGTAAATTATCAGGTTCCGGCCGATTGATACAGCGAAACCACGTCCGAAGGCGTTCCGGCGACGAAATACCTGTTGAAAACCTGTGGAAGACCTCGGTATCGCACGTCGTCGATGCGCCTTTCCTTAAGAATTATAGGCCCGTCGCAGGGCCTGACACCGATTACCCCCACCGT
>CAYUDF010000528.1:0-3117 GCA_964443465.1 uncultured bacterium | reverse complement strand
ACGGGAAACTTCTGATTTCGGTCAATATCCCTGGCTCGGAGGGTGTGCCCTTGTTCAGTCAGGGTGGCATCAACGCGGTGTCGGCGCAACAGCAGGCTCCGGAACCCATCAGCCTGCAGGTAGGCATATATGACGTCGTGGGGCGCGAAGTAAAAGTCCTGTTTCACGAAGCGATCTACGATATGGTGAAAAATATTGAGTGGGACGGCAGTAACGCGAATGGACAGCCCGTACCGTCGGGTATGTATTTCATCAAAGCCCGGGCCGGTGAGACCTCCGACCATAAAAAGGTTCTGGTCATTCGCTAATTGTCCTGAATATGATATCCTGAGTAAAACAGCCAAACAAAGGAGGTCTGACAGAGATCAGACACCTCGAACGTAAAAATCACGCAGGAGGACTCGATAAGTGAAGCAGGGGTTTGAGATTTATTCTCATGCCCAGCCTGAAAGGGCTTTCCTCATCGGCGTGAGTCTTCCGACAAGTTCCGTCGCCAGGGAACACGAGTACCTCGACGAACTCGAGCAACTGGCGTTGACCGCTGGCGCCACGGTTGTCGGGAGGGCCGTACAGGGCCGCACGCGGATCGACGGGGCAACCTACATCGGGGCGGGAAAAGCCCGTGAGATCAAGGAGGCGTGTGACGAGAACGGCGCAAACCTCCTGATATTTGACAATGATCTGTCTCCTGCCCAGGCTCGCAACCTCGAAAAAATTTTCGAGATCAACATCGTAGACCGCACAGAACTCATTCTGTCAATATTTGCCCGCCACGCCAAAACACAGGCTTCCAAAATTCAGGTCGAACTCGCCCAGCTCCAGTACGCGCTGCCACGCCTCATACGGATGTGGGATCACCTCGAACGGCAGGCGGGCGGTATTGGTACACGGGGGCCGGGCGAAACACAGCTCGAAGTCGACCGGCGCCGCATCCACCAGCGGATGGCGACGCTGCGACGAGAGCTGGCCAAGCTGTCGCGCCGCAAGGATACAATCCGCCGAAGCCGGCGCGACGTGAGAGTTGTTGCGTTGATCGGTTATACAAACGCGGGCAAATCGACGCTGATGCAACGGCTGACGGGCGCCGAAGTGTACGTCGAAGACCAGCTGTTTGCCACGCTTGATACCACAACTCGCCGCATGTATAGCGGGAGCAACAACACCAACGGGACAAACGGCGGAAAAACTGCAGGCGGCGGGTCAGAGAAAAACGGCGACTCCATAATGCTGATTGACACCGTCGGATTCATACGCAAACTTCCCGATCATCTCGTGACCAGCTTCAGGGCAACTCTGGAGGATATCGCGCAGGCCGATCTTTACCTGCACGTCGTAGACGCGTCGCACCCGGTTTTTGAAGAGCATATGGAAGTGACTGATAACACGGTGCGCGACATCGAAAACCACGGAGTGAGTACCCTGTACGTGTTTAACAAGGCCGATATGTTGCCGGAGGTCGAACTCAACGGTCTGAAGAAGCGTTACCCCGAAGCGTTGTTTGTATCGGCCCGGGAAAACATCGGTCTTGACGAACTGTGGAGCGGTATCGAAACGTTTTTCTTCGGGAAAAATGTAAAAGTAGAGGTCAAGATCCCGGCGGGAGAGGGAAGGACTATCGCCCGAATCCGTGGCATACTACACGATGTAAAAGGCATATACGAAGACGACGTGTGCGTGTTAAGTGGGTCGATAGAGTATGACCAGATGGGCCGTCTTGAGAGCGTGGCTGGAGCGGAAATCCGCTACCTGATTTGACAAAACGGCACTCCCTGATAAAACCAACGAGGACTCTCATGAAAACCGCAATTTTGCTGATAGTCATTGCCGGTATGAGTCTCGTACCCGCAGCCGCCCGGTCGGAGACTGCTGGACTGGACACGGCGCGCGGACTTCTGGAGGACCACCGGTATACAGAAGCCAAAGCATCCATTGATGATTATCTAAAGAGTTTTCCGGGGGATCCGGACGCACTGCGCGTGAAATCCGACGTATACGGCGCATTGGGGGAATGGGACAAAGCGGCCGAAACGATGGAGGAAGCAGTTTCGTTACGAGAAAACGACGCGGACCTGCTTCTGGCGCTGGCGCTGGTGTACAGGGAAAAACTGATGCGCTCCGGTCTGTTTGGAAAAATGTCCAACGCGAAAAAATCCAGGAAAGCGCTGGAAAAAGCCTATTCGATCAGCCCGGACGATCTTAAGGTGCGTCGCAGGATGGTGTTTTATCTGGTCTATGCGCCCGGTATGGCTGGCGGTGACAAGGACAAAGGCAAACAGATCGCCCTCGAAACACTGTCGATTGATGAAACAGAGGGGCGGATTCAACTTGCTGTCGCGTGTCGGCAGAAGGGGGAAAAGGACGAATCCATTGCGGCGTTCCGACGCGCGATCGAGCTGGACCCGGGACGCGGCGAAACCTGGTTCATGCTCGGGCACACTTACCTGGAAAACGAGGAATATGCCGCCGCCGAAGAAACCTTCGCAACCTACACCCGGCAGGTAACCGGCGATGCGGAACCGTACGACGGGCTTGGCGATTGTTTCAAAGAGCAGAGAAAATTCGCCGAAGCCATCGAGCAGTACGAACTTGCCTTGGAACAAGACGCGTGGTACGGGGACGCCCGGTACAAATTGGCCAAATTGTACAAATCAACAAAAAAGAAAGATAAAGCTGCGTATCACTACGAAAAGCTGATCGAGCTGAACCCAGGACACATCGATGTCGGGAATGCAAAAAAGGGACTTCGCAAGATCAAAAAGGGAAGGTGACGGACGCGATCCCGGTTTCAAATTCTCCGCTAGTATCTAACGCCCGCTGGCCCGGTATTCTTGGTGGAACTGGGCCTTTATGGTATCCAGTTTCGAATGTCCGGCGAGATGTTCGTAGTTTCTGTCCAAATTTTGGATGATGAACTGGGAGAGCAGCACAAAAAACAGCGGGATGAGGTAGGGCAGATATCGGCGCCACGCTTTTTCGTACAGCAACCTGGCTGCCAGCGCTGTTCCCGACGCCAGGACCATCACGAAACCGACGGACACCAGGTACAGGTAACGGATGTTGAACCAACCCGTCGGAAACTTGAAAAAACAGAATGGCGTAACGGTAATGTAGGTCCAG
>CAYUDF010000527.1:0-3120 GCA_964443465.1 uncultured bacterium | reverse complement strand
TGGCTCGTGCCCGATTTATATCCCGCATATTGACAATAACCGCCGTCGCCCTGGCGTTCACAGGCGCTGTGTGTGCAACGGTATATGCGCAGATGCCGCTGGGCGACCCTGCCGCGGAACACGGCGTCCGGATCGCACGAATCAAGTACGGGGGAGGCGGAGACTGGTACGCCGACCCGTCGTCAATACCCAACTGGCTGACGGAATTTGAAAGCCGAACGGGCGTCAAAACACAAAAAGAAGAAAAAGTAGTTTCTCTAACTGATGAAGATCTAAGGGCATACCCTTTTCTGTATCTCACTGGCCACGGTACCATACGATTGATTCCCGAGGAATTGAGCGCACTGCGTCGCCACCTGGAGGCCGGCGGATTTCTGTACGCCGACGACAATTACGGAATGGACAAGTCATTCCGCGCCATGGTCAAGCAGCTTTTTCCCGAAGAAAAGCTGGAAGCGCTGCCAAGCACCCATCCTATCTTTCATTG
This sequence comes from uncultured bacterium, assembly GCA_964443465.1. Lineage (GTDB taxonomy): Bacteria > Krumholzibacteriota > Krumholzibacteriia > WVZY01 > JAKEHA01 > CAYUDF01. Next base: position 2,633 of record CAYUDF010000527.1, on the reverse strand, counting down.
TTACTATGACTTACCGGGTTTGCCCAAAATACACGAACACGACGGCCAACCACCCCGGGGATACGGTATTACCATCGACGGCAGGCTGGTTTTGTTCTATTCCTATGAGTCGGATATCGGTGACGGGCTGGAAGATCCGAACGTTCACGATGATCCGCCCGAGAAACGGGAACTCGCCATCAAGATGGCCGTAAATATATTAATGTACGCGATCACACAGAATGCGCTGATGTAGGGGATTCTGGCGGGAGACCAAACGACGAGGCACCACTGGAGGAGCCAGATGGATTCTGAAACGAGGTATTCGACCGAACTGCGGTTCCTGCTGGGCAAGCTCCGCAGGCGGACGATTGCTCTGCAGGCGGTCGCCGGGCTGGTGTCATTTGTCGCAATGGGGGCCTGGGTATTCCTCGCGCTGGTTGTGTGGACGGCAGCGATCGACGAGCCTCAGTTGTGGAAAACCACACTTGTGAGCCGGCTCGCGGTGGTAACCCTGATCGGGTTGTTCGTGTGGCTGGTGGTATGGCCGATCCTGCGAATCCCCAAGCTGGACGCGCTGGCAAACGAAGTGGAAAAACGGAAGGATCTGCGCGAATTGTTGCGTGCCGGGTTCGAGTTTTCCCAGGACCGGTCGGCGGCACAACGGTACTCGCCATCGTTGGTGAACGAGGTCATTCACCGAGCGGTCGATTCGATCGACGGACTCCAGGTGCGTTACCTGTTTCTGAGCCGCAAGGATATGGCCCTGTTGCCGCTCGCGTACGGCGGCCTGCTGGTGTTGTTGCTCATCGCGATTTTTAATCCTTCGTTATTTGTAAATGCCGGCAAAAGGGTATCGTCGCCGACGGCGGTGTCGGCCGTGGAACATCGCGCAAACATCCACGTCTCACCGGGCAACATCACCGTGCTGGCAGGTAGCGATGTGACCGTGGCGGGTCTCGATTTCGGTAAGAGCGAGGACGACGTTTTTGTAAGCTTTAATCTGTCCGAGGATTTCTGGAAAACCGAGCCGACCGACCTGGTGCCGGGGACAAATCCCGGTTTGACCGGCGAAGGGGGCATCAACCGGTACGAATACAATTTTAGTGATCTGCGTCACACTGTTTCATATTTTTTTCAGGCTGGAGACTACAAGAGCACCACGTGCACGATAACGGTTGTGCACAAACCCATATTAACCGACCTCGATGTCACGTTAACTCCACCGGCATACACCGGCGAACCGGCCACAACGCTGAAAGACTACGGCGGCAACGTCCAGGCGCTCGAGGGGACCAGCGTCTCGGTAAAGGGCAAGGCCAACAACAACATCGCCGCGGCGTGGGTCCGGTTTAACAACGGTAAGCAGAGGGAAGTAGAATTCAGCGGACAAATGGTGTCGTTTGAATTCCAGGCGCTGGAAGACGGTTTTTACAGCGTGATACTCGAAGATACGATCGGTCATAAAACGGACGACCCGCTGGTTTACACAATCGAAGTGTTCCAGGACCACGCACCGGCGCTTGATGTGCTGGAGCCCGGTGGCGATACAACCATGCCGCGCACACAAAAGCTGGCACTGGGGTTTGTGGCTTCCGACGACTACGGAGTCCGGCGCGCGTCTTTGCACTTTCGCAAGAGCGGCGAATCAGAATTCACCCGGACAAGTATTCCGATCGGCGATTTGCGCAACCGCAAGGAGATTGCCGTCGCCTGGGAGTGGGACCTCAGCGACCTGCAACTGTTTCCGGGTAACTACATAGAATACTACGTGCAGGTATCAGACAACAACGTGGTCACCGGCCCCGGTGTGGCGCGAAGCCGCATGTTTCAGATCGTGGTGCCGACAATGGCGGAGTTGTACGATCGCGTACGGGACGAAGAAGCGCGTCGCGGCGATCTTTTCGAAGAGGCGATCAAGGAGAGCCAAGAGTTCCGCGAACGTCTTGAGAAAATTACGCGAGAATACATTAAGACCGAAAAGATGGAGTGGAGCCAGAAGAAAGAGATCGACAAGGCCCTCGACAGACAGAAAGCGGTGGAAGACGCACTCGACGGTATCAAACAGTCGCTCGATGAGACCATGCGCGAACTGTCCGAGAACCAGATGACGTCCCAGGAAATCGGCGAAAAGCTGGAAGAGATCCGGGAACTGCTCGAAGAAATCAACAGCAAGGAACTGCGCGAATACATGGAAGAGCTCAAGCAGTCCATGGAAAAAATGAGCCCGGAGGATATCAAGGAAGCGCTCGAAAATATCAACATGAACGCCGAGGAAATGCTGGAGAAACTGGAGCGTACGGCCAATCTTCTCAAGCAACTCCAGCGCGAACAGCAGATGGAAGAAATCGTCCGCAAGAGCCAGGACCTGATGCAGTCCCAGAAGGAACTATCCGACAAAACGGCGGACGCGGACGCCAAAAACCAGCAGGAAATGAACGAGTTGTCGGAGCAGCAGGAGGATCTGGCAAAAAAGGCCGACCAGTTGCAGGAGTCGATGGAGGATTTTTCGGAGGAAATGAAGGAGGCCGATGCCGACGTATCGAAACAGATGCAGGAAGCCTCGCAGCAGCTGAACAAGAAGCAGGGTCCGCAGAAAAACATGCGCAAGGCGTCCGAGAGCCTCCAGATGTCCCAGCAGCAACAGGCCATGG
>CAYUDF010000526.1:0-3121 GCA_964443465.1 uncultured bacterium | reverse complement strand
TTTGAGGGGGCCGCAGGGGAGCCGTGCCCGGCTCGCGCCGCGTATCCGTGCGCCCACAAGCAACTCAGATGTTTTACACATCGTCGGGCTTCGCCCTCCGAGTGTGGAACGCGTTATAGATACTGTGGGTGTTTCACACTCTGTCGAGCTTCGCTCTCCGAGTGTGGAACGCGTTATAGATACTGTGGGTGTTTCACACTCTGTCGAGCTTCGCTCTCCGAGTGTGGAACGCGTTATAGATACTGTGGGTGTTTCACGTGAAACATCCGATTTGGGTTTTAGACGATCAGATTGATTTGCGGAAGAGGCAGAAGTTGCCAGTTTCGGTTTCGAGAGATGCGGTCAGCTGCAGGTTTCCGTCAGATGTGGCGGGGGCTACCTTCTCAGAAAGCGGGCGCTGGGTCGCGTACCAGCCGCCGGGGCGCAAAAACGGGTCGACATACGGAGAGACCCGCTCCATGCCGCCAACAGCAAACGAAACCGCCAGGTCGAACGATCCGTTCAAATCAGATCTGGCCGAAGCTTCAAGCGCGTCCGATTCGACGACTTCGATACCCTCCATTCCCAGCAGAACAACTTCCCGCTGCAGAAACGTGGCTTTTTTCTGATTTCGTTCGACCAGCGTAAGATTCGACTTCGGATCCACCATCTTCCAGATCAATCCCGGAAAACCGGCGCCGGTTCCAATATCCACTATTCCGGTCTCAGCGAACACCTTGAAGGGCGAAATCTGCTCGACAAGAAAATCTCGAAATAAAACACTCTGTGTCACCAGGCGCTCCAGCACCGCCAGTGTGTTTTTTCTGGAAACCAGCGGGATTCTACGTTTCCACGACTCGATATCGGAGAGATACCGATTTAACAACCGTTCATCAAGCACCGGAAATCGGGAGACCAGAGATTGGACGACGGAGAGCATGGCTTCAGAGGGTTCGGTTGTCATGTGGTTGCTATCAACAGGGTCGCCCTGTCAGCATGGACTGCCATTTCGACATAAAGAACATAACTTATTATATATCAATCAGTTATATGTTTTCCGCCATTACGGCGAAACCGCTCCAGATGAATTGCAACGATCGAAAGATCCGCCGCACGAACTCCAGAGATCCGGGAAGCCTGCCCCACCGTCTCTGGGCGTTTCTCTATCAACTTCTGCCGGGCTTCCGTACTGAGACCCGTGATCGATTGATAATCAAAATCCCGAGGAATAGAATTGTCGTCCAACTTCCGCATGGCCCGAACCGCCCTGGCCTGGCGTTCGATGTACCCCTGATATTTCAGTGCGCTTTCGATATGTCCGTCGAGCCCGGCCTCCAGATCTCCTTCGGATTCAATAAACGGGCTCAGGTGCGAAAGCCGAACACCGGGGCGCTTGAGTACTCTGTCCAGTGTGGCGCTCTTCCGAACGGCTTCAAGACCCAGCTCTTGAAATCTCAGGTTCCCCGCTCGCCCTGGAAATCCCGTCCGGCTCAACCGGCCGACAATCTGGGCGACGCGCTCGACCCGCCGGCCAACAGCCTCCAGGGCCTCCGGCGATATCAGGCCAAGCCGCACCCCGTGCTCCATCAACCTTTCGTCGGCGTTGTCCTGCCGCAGTATCAAACGGAATTCAGCTCGCGACGTGAACATCCTGTACGGCTCGTCGATCTCCTTGGTGGTGAGGTCATCCATCATTACACCCAGGTACGCTTCGTCACGTCCGGGTATAAACGGATCCTGCCCGCGTTGTTTCAGTACGGCGTTGATACCCGCGCAAAACCCCTGACCCGCCGCTTCTTCGTAACCCGACGTTCCGTTGACCTGCCCCGCAAAAAACAACCCTTCGATATACTTGGACTCCATCGTCCGTTTGAGCTGATCCGGCGGAAAGAAGTCGTATTCGACGGCGTAACCGGGCCGCGCCATCCGCGCACCCTCAAAGCCGGGAATCGCCGCAAGCACCTCCAGCTGGACATCCAGCGGAAGGCTGGTTGATATGCCGTTGAGATAAAGTTCCGGATGGTCGAGACCCTCCGGTTCAATGAAGATCTGATGGCGTGTCTTGTCCGGGAACCGAACAACCTTGTCTTCGATCGAAGGACAGTACCGCGGCCCAATGCCTTCGATGTCCCCCCGGAACAGGGGAGACCGATCGAGGCTGGCCCGGATCACGTCGTGTGTTTTTTCGTTCGTATAGGTCAGGTAACACAACGTCTGGGGCAATTCAATCGACGTTGTTCTGTGCGAAAAAGGCGTCGGGGGGTCATCTCCGGGTTGTGGTTTAAACCGGGACAGGTCGACCGAATCCTTGAATATACGCGGCGGGGTTCCTGTTTTGAGGCGCCCCACACGAAAACCCATGGCTCGCAGCGCCTCTGAGAGCGTCTCCGCCGGGGGTTCACCCTCCCGGCCGCCGTTTGTCTGCACATCGCCGGTGTGCATCAGACCCCGCAGAAACGTCCCGGCGGTCAGGATACATGAATCCGCTGATACCGTTGTCCCTTCGGCCAGTCGAATTCCGCGGAAAGTGTAGCGATCAACAAGGACGTCCGCCACTTCCCCCTCAATCACGTCGAGATTGACCTGTCGCTCAACGGTTGTTCTCATGACCCGGCTGTAATAATCCTTGTCCGCCTGAGCCCGTGGCGACCATACCGCCGGCCCCTTGCCGCGATTGAGCATCCGGAACTGAATACCGGCGCGATCCGCAGCGCGGGCGATCTCGCCCCCCAACGCGTCGATCTCTTTGACCAGGTGCCCTTTGGCCAAACCCCCGACGGCCGGATTACACGGCATATGTCCAATGCGGTCGCGGCGCAGGGTTACCAGGAGTGTTTGAAGTCCCATACGCGCCGGCGCCAGCGCCGCCTCGATCCCCGCGTGCCCGCCGCCGATAACGATTATGTCGTATTTAAATTTCACTGATTTTACCAAAGTGCCCCACGCTCCTTCGGGCCTACGGCCCTCCGAGTGTAGGACTAATTATATGACACTAAGGTGTCCTATTTCCCGATGCAAAACCTTGAGAAGATCACGTCCAGCAGGTCATCCCGGTAGCTCCGGCCGGTTGCTTCTTCGTACAGCGCGAGGATTTCCTGAGACTCTAACGCCATTATTTCCAGTTGATTACCTGACTTCAGAC
>CAYUDF010000525.1:0-3122 GCA_964443465.1 uncultured bacterium | reverse complement strand
TACACGCTCGATTTTTCCGACTACGCATCGAGCGACCTGGTCGCGCATTGGACGTTTGACGACCTCACCGGCTCGGCGGCATTCGACTCGTCGATATACGACCACCACGGTACGCTGGAAAACATGGCCGGCGCCGAATGGACCACCGGCAAACGCGCGGGCGCACTTGATTTCGACGGAATCAACGACTACGTCGACGGCACCAACGGTTCCCCCCTCGATATCACGGGCAGCATCACGGTGGCGGCGTGGATCAAGCAGGACGGCGCCGGCAGCGAAACATCGACCAGCATTGTATCGAAATGGAACAACACGTCGGGACAGAGGGGCTGGCGGTTGATTTTTGACGAGTCTAACGACCGGGTCTCGTTTGTTAAAAGAGAAGCAGACGATTCGGGCGACGAAACATCCGGGTGGAGCGGATTCGTACCCGCCGATTCGTGGCATCACGTCGCCGGAGTGTTCGACGACGATAACAATATTCTTCATGTCTACATCGACGGTATCGAGAGCAACCAGACCACGGGAGTCACCGACGGCATAAACTCCACGTTTCGAAACGTGGTGGTCGGATCACAATACACATCCGGAAGCCCCGGATCGTCGGGTAGTTTCGACGGTGGTATCGACGACGTCCGGATCTACAGCCGCGCGCTGTCCGCCGGAGAAATCGCCGCCCTGGCCGACAACAACTGGCTGGTGGCCCACTGGCGGCTGGACGAGACCTCCGGAACGGCCGCGTACGATTCCAGCGGGCACGGGCACACCGGCACGCTGGTCGATATGGACCCGTCCACCGCATGGCTCTCAGCAAACTGCGGAGGCGGACTTGAATTCGACGGATCCAACGACAAGGTAGTGGTGAATGACGTCGACGAACTCGACGACACCGGCAAACTCACGTTCGCCTACTGGTGCCTCCCGTACACGCTGGATGGCCGGCCGCGCGCGCCCATCAGCAAACGCCAGCACTGGACCACGGAGTATTCGTGGAGCACTTTTTTCTATACCGGCGACCGGATGTTCATCGACATCACCGGCAACAACAACCGGTTTTCGACCAACACCGTATTCACCGAAAACCAGTGGTATCACATCGCCGTTGTTTTTGACGGCGCCCTGGCGGCGAGTGAACGGGTGAAGGTTTACGTCAACGGCATACTGGACAAAACCGCCTACGAATCGTCCACATCGATACCCAATACCAGCAGCCCCGTGGTGATGGGCCTTCTGAACGGTAACAGCAACGGATGGTTTCACGGCATCCTGGACGACGTCCGCGTGTATCGCGCGGCGCTGTCCGAATCAGAGATCAACGATGCCATGCAGTGCGGCCGTGAGCTGGTCGCCCACTGGATGATGGACGAAGGCAGCGGACAGATCGCCGCGGACAGCTCGGGCAGCGGCAACCACGCCACGCTGGGCAGTTCGATAAATCCCGATACCAACGACCCCGCGTGGGTAACGGGTATCTGCGGCACGGCGCTGGAATTTGACGGCACCAACCAGTACGCCGATGCGGGCGCCTCGATGTCGCAGTTGACTGACTTCACCGTGTGCGCGTGGGTAAAACCCTACATCGTCGAGAGCGACCGGCAGGTGGTGTCCAAAGGGTACGACGGCACCAACACCCAGTGGGAACTGAAAACAACTACCGGCGACGGCCGGGTGAGTTTTCGTACGTGGCGCCAGGCCACAGGGCACATTGGTGTCGAGTCATTCCAGACACTCACCGCCGACGCTTGGACGCACCTCACCGGCACGTTCGACGGGACCACCTGGAAAATCTACTTTAACGGCATTCTGGACAACTCCGCCGACGATGAAGCGCCCACCGAAACAGCACAACGCCTGTTGATCGGCGCCGTCGACGCCAACGGTACCCCGATCCAGAAATGGGAGGGTGTCATCGACGACGTCCGTATATACAACCGTGCTTTGTCCGACACCGAGGTCGCCGACCTGCTGCAGTGCCCGGGAGCCGCAACCATCCGCGTGATCCAATGGCGCGAAGTCCGGAAGTAGCTCCCCTCCACTGGCTTCCTCATACCTTCCAATTATTTCTTGAATTATCCGTGGCATACCACTTGCAATCAGTCGTTTATCACGTCTGCCCGAACCAGTGCGTGCCCAATAAGCCGCCACAATAGCAACAGTTACAACACCGGCCTTAGCTCGTATTGGACAGGGGACGATCCATTTAAGGCACGCAATTACACAAATCGCTCGTGAATCGTGCGGTTTGTGCAAAACGTGTTGTCGTACGAGCTTTCACACGGTGGTAATGGGAAATCTTTTCCGCATAGTTCTTGTCCTTATGTTGCTGCTGGCCGCGCCCGGTACGGTCTTCGCCGGATTTTATACACTCGCCCCGACCGACGACAGCTATCTCAAGGAATCCTCGCCCGACGAGGTCAACGGTACAGTGGCCGAATTGTTGTCCAAAAACAAATTGACGGACAACATGCGGCCTGTATTGATGTTTGATATTTCGTCGATTCCGGCCGGTGAAACGGTGGTCGCGGCCATGCTCGCCGTACAGATTACGGTACCCGACTTCAGCGGTTTGCCCACCGAAATATTACGAATCACGTCACCCTGGAACGAAGCAACGGCTACGTGGGACAACCTCGCCGCAAACGTTGATCCCGTTTCCTACGCATGGATCGCTCCCGGCGCCGTGGGCAAAACGGCCGTCGATTTATCAAAACTGGTCAAGGAATGGACGGCTGGTACCAACCCCAACCACGGCGTGATGTTCGATCCCCAATCGATAGACGTCGAAGCGAAATACGCCACCAAAGAATGGCCGGTATCCACGCAGCGACCAAAGCTGTACATCTGGACCACCGAACTGTCGGCCACGATGCGGATGGCCACGGGCAGCTACACAGGTGGCGTAACACCACAAGCGATTACCGGCCTTGGATTCCAGCCGTCAATGGTACTGATCAAGGGCAGCAACAGTATGCCAACGGCGGTGAAAACGGCCACGATGTTCGGCGATGCAACCAAAGAGCTGGGCGCGGCGACCAACCTGCTCGGCAATTGCATTTTCTCGCTGGACGCCGACGGTTTTACCGTGGGGACCGACGCGCGGGTCAACCAGACGGGCATCGAAT
>CAYUDF010000524.1:0-3139 GCA_964443465.1 uncultured bacterium | reverse complement strand
CGCGCAGCCTGCGAGCACGGTGGGGGTAATCGGCGACAGGATCCGCGACGGGCCTTTAATTCTTAGGATGTTTCACTCGTTGTCGAGCTTCGCTCTCCGAGTGTGGAACCAATTGTAAAACATTAATGTGTTCCACACTCGGTCGGTCCATGCCCTCCGAGTGTGGAACGAATTATAAAACATCAAGGTGTTCCACGTGAAACACCCGCAGTATTTATAATGAGTTTTACACCCCGAGGGCCGCAGGCCCGAAAGGGTGTGAAACACATGGATTCTAAAAGAGTGCGAATTCGCTTGATTCCGACTCCGGTCGGGCCTATTGTGATCACATGGTTCTCCCGGCGAAAAAATCCGGGAAAAAGTCGATGGATTACATCAGGCGCCCCACCCCTGCTTAGCTTCTAAGCGCTTGCAATGAAAGGGATTATATATGAAAAGGGTGTGTATCGCCGCTCTTTTGTTACCCCTCCTGCTCAACTGTGGTGGAACCGAAACGACCGAGCCCATAAACCAGGCCCCATCTATTACCTTCACTTTCACCGAAATTACCGTCAGAAACAATCTGTTACACGACCTCACCGTCGCGGTCAGCGATCCGGAGGGTGATCCCCTGACCGTGACCTGGGATATTACCAATGGCACTTTGACGCCACAAAATTCAGGTAAGACCATTATGCGGTGGGATCCGCCCAATTCACCCGGCACAGATACCGTTACAGTCTCCGTTACAGATGGAGAGTTTACCGAGACCGTGACAGAGGAAATAAAGCGCGGGACGTTTTTCACCATGGGCGTGGGTACGGGCGATATGTTGTTTACCGCCGCGGACTCTCCTTATATCATTAGATCTAATGTAATTACGCCCAGTATCGGTGTTTCAGGCACTTTTACAGTAGAAGCGGGTGTGGAATGGTATATCACCAAGGACGGAGGCGGAACGTCAGAAATCGAGACGATCGAAGTCGAAGGCACCCTGGTAATGAACGGAACGCAGGAAAATCCGATACTGGTTCGCCCGAATGACCGCACACTCAGATGCGGGGGCGGTCGTGGATGGTGGGAAGGATTCAGACTGACTCCAACCGGCATCGCCAACCTGACCTACGCCGAGATTTCCTACGGGGTGTACAACCTCCACCTTGCGTCGGGCAACGGGAGCGCGACACTTCAAAACTGCCGTCTCCTGTGCAGCCAGAGTGCAGGAATCAAGATGGATAACAACGGCACGCTGACCGTGGACGACTGCCAGATCTCGGACAACGCAAACCACGGTATCGACATCAGTTCGCTGGTGGGATTGCCCACGAACGTGGTGATCACAGATAACCACATCCGATCCAATGGCCACACCGGGATCTCCATGGACCTGTATGATGCCGACCAGGTGGTGCCGATTGCAATTCGTCGCAACCGCATCGAATTCAACGCCAGCAACGGTATTGCCCTGTCCCATGCTGTGTGGCCGACCATCGAAAACAACGACATCATGAGAAATAACACCGGCACGTTATCTAACATCCGGCTGCGGGTTCCGTTTCCGGACGCGGGTATCGCAGGCACGATCATTCCGGCGGATTGGGACAGCTTGATGACCCCCAACAATTACTGGGGCGGGGAGTTTCAACCAGGAGAAGTCAATTTTATAGAGCTGGGCATCTGGGATTCGAGTGATGTGGCGGGGGTCGGCACCCGGGTCATCGTTACACCGTGGCAGAATGACAGCCAATACACCCCTTGATATTGTGTAACTGTAATAATAACAACTAGTTATGGCGTTTTAGCGGCGGAAGTTGCGTATGGGTCGAATCATTGCCATCACAAATCAGAAAGGCGGCGTGGGTAAAACCACCACCGCCATCAACCTGTGCGCCAGCCTGGCGGCGGCGGAAAAAAGGACCCTGCTTGTGGACATGGATCCCCAGGGTAACGCCACTTCCGGAATGGGATTCGATAAGAATGCCATAGAACCCACAATCTACGACACCCTGTTCGATCCGTCCCTGGCCCGGTCCATCATAATAGAAACGATCATGCCGTTTCTGTGGATGATGCCATCCAACCAGCAGTTGACCGGCGCCGAAGTGGAACTGGTTCCTGAAACCGGGCGCGAACACAGACTGAAGCAGGCTTTGACGAACGTCAAAAATGATTACCAATACATCGTGATCGATTGTCCGCCAAGCCTCGGCTTGTTGACACTCAACGTTCTGACCGCGGCCGACTCGCTTCTGATTCCGGTGCAATGCGAATACTACGCACTCGAAGGTCTCGGTCAGCTCATCGGTACGGTGCGGCTGGTTCAAAACACTCTCAATCCGGAACTGGAAATTGAAGGTGTGTTGTTGACGATGTTTGACAAACGATTGAACCTGGCCAGCCAGGTCGTAGAAGAAACGATGAATTATTTCGGGAGCAAGGTTTACGATACAATCATTCCGCGCAATGTCAGACTGAGCGAGTCTCCCAGTTTTGGCAAACCGATTTTGTTATACGATGTACAAAGCAAGGGCGCTGCAAGTTATCTGCAGTTGGCCCGGGAGGTGATCGCAAGTGCCTAAGAAAGCACTCGGAAAAGGTCTGGAAGCATTAATCCCTCAGACAGTCGTGGCGCCGGTTGGCAACGCCGGCGGTATGCTTGAAGTCAACGTCGAAAATATTGAAGCGAACCCGCACCAGCCGAGAAAATCTTTTAACAGTGAAAGACTGAAGCAGCTTTCAGAAAGCATCAGGGAAGACGGATTACTCCAGCCCGTTGTTGTCCGCAAAAAGGGCGACAAGTACCAGCTCATCATGGGTGAGCGCCGGTTGCAAGCGGCGCGGCTGGCCGGCGTGCCCAAGGTGCCGGTTGTTATTAAACAGGTCAAGGATGTTGACTCGTTGCGTCTCGCGCTTGTCGAAAACATTCAACGCGAAGATTTGAACGCAATTGAAGTCGCGTTTGCTTATCGCGCGTTGGTAGCCACGTTTGGTCTAACACAATCCGATCTCGCCGGCCTGATCGGCCGCGATCGCAGTTCAGTCGCGAACTCTCTGCGATTGTTAAATCTTCCCGAAGAAGTTCAGCAGATGATTGTAGACGAACAGCTCACGGGCGGCCACGCACGCGTTCTGCTGGCGTTGCCGACACAGAAGGAACAAC
>CAYUDF010000523.1:0-3143 GCA_964443465.1 uncultured bacterium | reverse complement strand
CGGTCACAAATGCCGAGACGGTGATCGCGCCGGTCGTATTTCCGGTCTGTGTAACTTCGTATTCAATAAACTGCGTCGCCCCTCCCGGGAGCAGTACGTCGCCGGTCGAGCGAACAATCGTGTATTGGTCCGTTACCGGTAGACCGACCAGCGGTTTCAGTTCGAGGTACGTCGAGTCCGTGTCAAAGGTCAGCCGGACGTCGGCCTGCCCGTTATTGGCCACTTCCATTGTGATGGTCCACACGCTGTCCTGGTCCTGAGTTACCGTCGGCTGGCTGGCGGCGATCGAAACGATCTGGAGCGCACCGGGATCCTGCACCGTGAGCGCCCCCGGCAGTGTCAGAATCGTATCCCGGGTCGCGCCGTTCTCCTCCCAGTGGAGGACGAGATCCACGTCCTGTGCGCCGGTGCCGATCAGTTGACTGACCGTCGCGCTCTGAAACAACAACTGTTCCGTCGCGCCACCGTTTATCGAAACCGGGCTGGCTCCGGACAATCCGGTTTCGAACAGATTCGCTCCGAAGCGCAGCCGTGTCAGGTTCCGGTCCAGATTCATCGTGGCGCTGTTCGGCCAGACGTTGTTCAGGTTCAGTGCAAAAACGGCGTCACCGCCCCTCGCCACCGTCGTCGGCAACAGCGAGATAAAAGCGGGTTCGACGGCGCGTTGAATCGTTACGGTTCCCGATCCCGTGGTAAATTTGTTGTCGGTTGTGTTCAGTTCGGTGCCGGCCACGCGGATGTTGATCGGTTTGGAACCTGCGGAAGAAAACGTGCCGGTTGGCAAAACGTCAATGTCAAGAAATCCGTTCTGGTCTTCACCCAGGACTGTGCCGTCGCCGGTTAATATGGTCGGGCGCGCGAACGTCGAAGGAAGTATCTGGTCGCCGATGGTTACGCCAATACTGTCGGGCAGGATCAGATCCAGGTCGGACTGACCGGCATTGCGCACGCCCACACGGATCGTCCACGCTACATCGGTACCCGATGTCACCAGCAACCGCGACGGGAGCACGCTGGTAATGACGAGTACCGCCGGCGCCTGTACGAGGAGAGTGCGGAGCGCCGGTGGTGAAAACCAGTTTTTGACCACGCCGCTGTTGATCTCTTCGCCCCAGACCAGGCCATCCAGATCAATCGCCGCGGAGGTGTTGCCAACCGTATTGACCGTCGTGATAATGGTATCGGTCTCGCCGCCCGACAGGATGTCCCCACCCCCGGCCAACGTCGCCTGAAGCGTTGTGGACCAGCCGGTGCCGGCTCCGAATAAAACTCTCACGCTGTCGGCGTGCATGGCCAGGCGAACGTCGGATCCGCCCGTATTGGTCACGGCCATTTTGATCTTGAACGAACGCGTCTGATCTCTTGTTACGGGGTTTTGCGTCGGTTCGATAGACCTGAATACCAGCGCGGCCGGTGTCTGCACCACCAGGCTGCCCTTTCCGCCCAGGTCGGTATCGGCCGTTACCGGCAGCCTGGTGTTCAGGTCCGTCAGCTGCAGGTTCCCCTCGATGGTCATCACGCCGGCGCTGGACACGGGCACAACCGACGGGTCGATCGTAAACAGCAGCGAATCAACGGTCGAGTTGCCGGGTAACGTCGCTCCGTTGAAGAATTGCGTCGGATTGGTGATACCAAATTCAGCCGTTTTGTCCACACCGCCCGATATAAACTGCAAGCTCACGCCGTCGAACCTCACTTCGGCCTCGCCGGCGTTCTGTACTTTCATCCACACGTCGATCGTTCGCGCCTGGCCTGCCGTCACACGGGGGTAGGATGGTGTCGTGGAAATAATACTGACGTTTGGCGCGTCCTGGACGGTCACCAGGTCGGTCACCGGGACGCTCTGGTTGAAGTCAAGCCCGTTTTCGGTTCCCGACAGTGTCAGTGTCGGCGCATACGATCCGGAAATGATCGATGCGCTCACTTCCACACTTCTGAAGGTGAGTGTGTGAAAACCGCTGGGCAGGGCAGTTATAAAATTGTCATCGAGTAGCGCTTCGTAACTCAGGCCGCCGAAGTTGAATTTCGTATCGGCCGGTTTCAGAACAACGGTTGCCCCGCCGGTGTTTTGAACCTGAACCGAAAACGCCACCTGTGAGCCTTTGCTGACGGTAATCGGGTCCAGCGTTCCGGGTTGTGCACCAATCGCCGCCGGGGTGACGACCTCCACGAAGTCGCCCTTCAAGGCCGTGGACAGCAACGTATCAAAGGGCGCACCGCTTTCGGAACCATTGATCTGGATGGCCACGTCATAGCTGTTCAGCGCCATCGCTGCCGGTATCGTCCGTGATTCGAACGTAACCAACTGGGAAGAATTCCCCGGTATGGCAAAAATCGCCGACGGGTTGGTCGTGAGCGTGTTCGATCCGTCCGTAAACGAAAGCGTTGTCGTGGACGTGATCAGCGTCACGGTGGCATCGCCGTCGTTCAGCAGGTTTACTTCAAACGCATAGGATTTTCCCTGCGACACTGTATCGGGAGCAAGCGATCCGGCATCATAGCTGATCAGCGCCGCCGATTGAATCGTCCAGGTCGGCAGAGGCTCGGGGGCAAGTGAGTTGTCCTCAACGAGACTGCCACCGACCAGTCCGATGACACTGGCGTCGATCTGGTCAACACCCAGTTCGGAGCCACCGAGGACCGTCACTGGAACGCGAATAATTCCCGACAAGGTGCCCGGAATGTCCAGGGGCAGATTGACCCCGGATTCAACGTTATATAATTTGGCCGGGCTGCCAACCGGCGTAAAATTGAGGATCACGTTTGTTATCGTAACCTGCTCGGGTGTCGGGTTTTCGACTTTCACCCGCACGGTATCTGTCTGACCGCGGTTCATCAACGGAGGGTTGGTTATCTCTGTAATCATGATTGACGACACCAGAAGACTCTGCACGGGCAGCAGTTTCATGGCGGTATACGGCTGGTTGTACTGGTCGGCGCCAACGAAGTTGATCGTCGGCTGATAGCGAGCGGGTATCAAACTGGGATCTATCAGCGTGCTGGCAAACATTAACGTATCGTCAACCGCTCCTCCCGCGATGGTGTCGCGAACCAGCGGCGCCGAAAATATGATCGTCCCGTCGGTAAATTCCAGCGTGGTGGCGCTGGTGAGCACAACTCCCGTCGGCGAACCGTTATTGACC
>CAYUDF010000522.1:0-3150 GCA_964443465.1 uncultured bacterium | reverse complement strand
TGTCGTCCGTGGACCCGTCGTCCACCACGATGATACGGGTCGCCGGAATCACCTGCTTGATCCGTTCGAGCACGTCCGCTATGTAGGCCGCCGCGTTATAAGCCGGTACGAGCGCGGCCGTCCCGGCCAGTATCCGTTGTTCAGTCTCCATGGTCCCCGCTATCCGCCAGTGGTTCGAAGTGGAACCACTGGTCGCTGTATTCAGTGATCATTTTTTCGAAGTCTGCCAGGCACCGGGCCTGAAGCTCTTCCAGCTTGTCGACGTCCTCCGTGCCCGAGGGCGGAGGGTAATGGATCCCGGTATGCACATATTTATACCGGTTCCCTTCGTCAAACACAAACGCTCCGGTGAGTATGGGCACGCCGGTCGATGCCGACAAGTAAAGGTGTCCCAGCGGGAACTTGGCTTTCACGCCGAAAAAATCGAACCGCTTGAACGTGGCGCCGTACGCCCTGTCGGTAAGTAGCGCCACGCTTTCCCCTTTCTGCAGGGCTTCTTTCAGCGGCCCGTACGAACTGCCCATAGGGTGGTTAATCACACCGAAACTGCGCCGCCGCCGGTCAAAAAACTGCGTCACCTGTTCGGACGGGTGGTCCAGCGCCACGGTGTGCAGCTTGAATCCCAGGCGGCTGACGCACAGGCCGCCCATTTCCCACGGCCCCATGTGGACCGATGCTACCAGAAACACCGGGTGTTCGCCCAGACCGTCTACGGCGGCTTCGAACTGGCTCATGTCGGTGACTTTCCGGAGCTCCTCCCACTTGTACGAGGGCAGCCGCAGAAACACCACGATCGCACGTGCGAAGTTCATAATGATGCGATGGCTTGCCCGTCGCAGTTCGCTCTTCGACAGGGTGCCGCCGTGGATGAGCTCCAGATTGCCTTCGATGGTCCGCCGGGTGCCCCGGCGGACCAGGCAGCTTGCCTGGCCGATGATCCAGCCGATCGCGTCACATACCTTACCCGGAAGTATCCCTCCCAGGTAGGACCCGGTACTGTAGAGCAGATACGCAAACATCGTTATTTACTCAAAGTTTTAACTTGTCTGGTTGCAGATAGTTAGAATTAAGCGCCATCCGTCGATCGTGTCAAAAATGTATATTGGGAAGACCCGAAACTTCAAGTAAAATTAAGGTTTTACATTTTGCGCTCTTTCTATAAGTTATCACTACCATGAGCGAAAAGAAGCATATGAATCCGATCGAAACGCCCGATACGACCGCCGTGCTCAGGGGGCTGATGCAGAACCGCATCCTGGTTCTGGACGGCGCCATGGGTTCGCTGATTCAGCAATACAAGCTGGACGAGGCCGGGTACCGCGGCAAGCGGTTCCGGGACCACTACATGGACCTGAAGGGTTGTAACGACCTGCTCTCGCTCGTGCGACCGGATATCATATCCGGTATTTATCGGGACTATCTGGATGCCGGCGCCGACCTGATCAGCACCAACACGTTTACGTGCACGTCTGTCAGCATGGCCGACTACGGTCTTGAGGAATACGTCTACGAAATGAACTACGAGGCCGCCCGGCTGGCGCGTGAACTGGTGGATGAGTATACCGCCAGGGACCCGGAAAAACCGCGTTTCGTGACTGGATCCATCGGCCCCACAAACAAGACGACTTCGATTTCTCCCGACGTACAGGATCCGGGGTATCGCGAAGTGACATTCGAAGACATGGTCGATACCTACACCGACAATGTGCGCGGTCTGCTGGACGGCGGCGCCCACATCCTGATGGTGGAGACGGTGTTTGACACGCTCAATGGCAAGGCGGCGCTGTACGCGATTTTTCGGGAGTTCGAGCGGCGCGGCCAGCGCTGGCCGGTTATCGTGTCCGGAACCATTACCGACCTCAGTGGACGGACCCTTTCGGGGCAGACGCCGGCGGCGTTTTACGCGTCGGTGGTCCACGCCGATCCGCTGGCCGTCGGGCTGAACTGCGCGCTGGGCAGCGACCAGATGCGGCCGTTTCTGCAGGAAATATCCAGCGTCTCGCACTTCCCCGTCAGTTGTCACCCCAACGCCGGCCTGCCCAACGAATTTGGCGGCTACGACGACACGCCGGAGATGATGGCTGACAGCCTGCGGGAATTTGCCGAAAGCGGTTTTGTAAACATCGTGGGATCCTGTTGCGGTTCGACGCCGGAACACACCCGGGCGATCGCCGCCGCCGTCGCTGACATCTCTCCCAGGATACCCGCCGAACCGCGACGGTTGACACTTTTGAGCGGCCTGGAGCCGTTGGAGATACGGCCGGATTCGAATTTTATCAACGTCGGCGAGCGCACCAACGTCGCCGGCTCGGCGAAATTCCGGCGATTGATCAAGGAAGAAAAACACGAGGAAGCCCTGACCGTTGCCCGCCAGCAGGTGATCGACGGCGCCCAGATCATAGATGTAAATATGGACGAAGGACTGCTGGATGCCGTCGCGGCGATCCGCCGGTTTCTGAATTTTGTGGCCGCCGAACCGGATGTGGCCCGTGTTCCGGTGATGATCGACAGCTCAAAGTTCGAGGTCATTGAAGCGGGGCTTCAGACCGTCCAGGGCAAAAGCATTGTCAACTCGATCTCGCTCAAGGAAGGCGAAGAGCAGTTTATCCACCACGCGTCATTGATCAAAAGGTACGGCGCGGCGGTGATCGTAATGGCGTTCGACGAAGAGGGCCAGGCCGACACGGTGGAGCGCAAGGTGGATATCCTCGCGAAATCGCACCGGTTACTCACCGAAATGGCCGGTTTCAGTCCCCAGGACATCATCATGGATCCCAACGTGTTTGCCGTTGCGACGGGCATTGAGGAACACAACGACTACGCCGTTGCTTTTATTGAAGCGACCAGACAGCTGAAAGAGATGTTCCCGCTTTCACACATCAGCGGTGGCGTGAGCAACGTGTCGTTTTCGTTCCGCGGCAACGAACCGGTCCGTCGCGCGATACACGCGGCCTTCCTCTACTACGCCATCGAGGCCGGCATGGACATGGGTATTGTGAATGCCGGACAACTGGAAGTATACGAAGACATACCGAAAGACCTGCTGGAAGCCGTCGAAGACGTCGTCCTGAATCGCCGCCCGGATGCGACCGACCGCCTGGTAGAGATTGCCGAGGGGTACCGGGGCAAGAAGAAACAGTCAATCGTGGA
>CAYUDF010000521.1:0-3150 GCA_964443465.1 uncultured bacterium | reverse complement strand
CCCGCCGGTGGACTGGACCCGGCCGCGCGCAGGGAATTCCTCGAAACGTCCATCCAGCTCCTCAACGAGGCCGGTTCGACGATCCTGTTTTCTTCGCACCATATGACCGACGTCGAACGGATGGCGGGTCGCGTGGTCATGGTCCACGAGGGCAGCCTGCTGGTCGACAGCGACCTGGACAAGCTCCGGGAAGACTACTCGATTGCGCTGGTGCCGTACGTCAATGGCAACCTCACGGAAAAACTGGCCGCGCATGACGACTGTATCGCCGTGCGCGAACGCACCGATGCGATGCACGCCGTGTTCAAACTGAACCCGGAACAGGCGCAGGCCAGGCTGGAAAGCGACCTGGGAGTCACCGGTTCCGTCTGCCGGAATGCGGCACTGGAAGAGATGTTTATCGAAATGGTGGAAGGGCAGGACTGAGGTCATGCAAATGCTTGCACTACTGAGACAGGATCCTGCGATTCGATCGTTGCCGCGCTGGCTGGCGGTCTCGGCACTCACGGCCGCCGTCGTGTCCAACGTATTTGCGTTTGACGCGATGATGGACGGACGGCTGGCCCACGAACCCGTGATTGCGATCTTGTCCTGGCTGAGTGTAACGGTTTATCTGGTTTTCGGCGAGGTAAGGACCCGGTGCACGCCGTTCAATATGGCGTTGCCGATTCCGACAAGTAAATTGTGGCTTTCACACCTGGTTGCCGTTGCTTTGTCCGGGGTAGCAATCCTGGCGGCGACAGCCGGCCCGATCGCAGGCGTGTTCTGGGTACTGTGGAAGCTTAAGCCCGATTGGCTCATTTCTGCGCCGAGTTTCGGGAGCCTGTATGTACACTTGTGCACGGGTCTGCTCCTCGCTGTATTTGTTCTGCAATCGCCGGTCCCTTCCAGGAACCGGCTGGAAAGAACACGCCGAAAGACCGTCTTTACCCTGCTGGTGATGGCGACCATTCTCGCGTTTGTATTCTTTCTGCATCTGGTATCTCCGTGGACGGCGTTGATTACGCTTGCTCTGGCGGGAGTGACCGGTTTGTACCGTCTGCGGTCAGCGCCGAAGGTATTTGAACTCGCAACTTCATCTGACGCGAAACCCGACCGGATGGCACGGGGAACAGTCGCGGAACAATGGCGGGCAACCGGCGCCACTTCGAGTGGTTTGTTGTTTGAGCGTTTGCTGAACCGGACAGTAATGCGGTGTTTTTACGTCGGATCAAAGGCGAAACACGCGCCGCTGATTACCGTCCCCATTCTGATTGGCTTCGGCGCCCTGTTTTCGGGACTGGACGGTTACTGGCTGGAAGAGGGAACCCTGGGTTTTCTTTATGTCCCGATACTGGCGTACACGCTCCTTGCGTTTACAGCGCACCCCGTCTCGACGGTTTACCTGATAGACGCGTTGCCGGTATCCCGCCGGCGGATCCTCAACCTGCTGGTTTTTCCCAGCCTGCTGATCCTGGCGATCGGCTGCGCCGGGGGTACGCTGGTTCTCTCCGTGCTCGAATCGTCCCGGCCGCCACAACACGAACCGTTGTACCTGCGCCACGACCGTGACAACGGCAACTACTACCTTTTCGTACCGAGGGGCGCGCTGGAAATCTCCTGGGACGGTGAGTTACCCACCATAGAAGCGCCCTGGGGAGAGGAACAAGAGGTGTGGTCGCGCCCGCTGTTCAAGTGGGGACCGGTCAGACTCTACTCACCGTATCACACGCCGAGCGGGTGTTCGTTCGAGTTCACCGCCTGGCAGATCAGCCGGGCCGTAAATAAGGTGTTCGGTGAAACGATACCCGCCGTGGAAATCGCGGACCGCTACCTGCGGGAAGATGCCGATGGAACGGCTGCCCTGGAGACAGAAAGCCTCACCATCCGGGCCGACTATCCGGATTTGCGACGGGTCAAAAAAGGCGGACCCCTGGTACCCGCGGCTTTTCTCTTCGCAGCGATCTTGTGGCTGGTTTCATTGACGATTCTGATCCGGACATACCGGGCCGGTTGTTCGAAAAAGAAACGCAAGGTGGTCACCGTGGCTCTCATGGCCGGTTTAATGCTGCTGTGGTTGATTGAGATGCTCGTGGCGCCGCTCTCAGGGCTGGTGTATATGGACGGTTTTATTAACGTGGTCGATACCATATTCGACGAGATCGGCCGGTCGGCGGTCGCGACGGCGCTGGTGTGGCTGGTCGGCGCGCTCCTGTTGTGGGCCGCGTACGAGATGACGTTGAGGTCTTTTCGACGGGCGGAAGCGGCCCCGCAAAGAGAGTCCGGGGGTTGCAGTGCCTGGTGATAAAATTACATCCCGACCGGGACTCCGGGTCGACCACCAGAAGCCGGCGGGCTCTATGACTGTTCTGCCGTGTCGGCGAAGCCGATTCCGGAGCCCCGGCAGTTATTTGATATTGGAGACGAATCGATGAAGGCGACGACCGTTGAAGAAAGCGGAAGCCTCGCGGTGAAACCTGACGCCGGCGGCCCGGCCCGGCAGATCTGGTTTCTGATCAAGCAGGATGCCGCACGCCGCAGCCTCAAGTGGTCGATACCCATCGCGTTGGTAATCGGGTTGCTGCTGCGTTTGGTGACCGGCGACGACGTCTACGACTGGGACCGGTTTCCCTTTTACAAACACCACGGCGAATTGAGTTACATGCTGGTCGAGATGTGGCTGGCATTGTTGTTTGCCGTCATCGTAGCCCATTTTAATTCGCGCTGCAGCAGCATGAGCCTCGGCTTGCCGATCTCTCCCCGCAGATTGTGGCTCGTCCGGATCACCGGGATCTCTGTCGCCGGGGTGTTGCCCCTGGCGACGGTTGTTTTGAGTGTTTCCCTGTTTTCGCACGGTAAACCTGTAGATCCAGCATTGATAAAAATCGGCGCGCGTGTCGCCGCCGGTATCGTACTGTCCGTTGTCCTGTTTCAGGTTCCGGACCCCGGTCTTTACCGGATCAGGGGTACGAGGTCGTTCAAGTGGTACGTGGCCGCGGTGACGGTGTGTATTTTATTTTATGTCATGGTGACGCCGAAATCCTGGATCTATACGTTACTGCTTCTGGTCGTCACGGCAGCTGTGGGCGCTATTGTATACGGCAGGCTGCCGCGGGTTTTTAAAACTGCCGGTCCCGAACGGATCGATGTAACCTCCGGCGCCGGTCCGCG
>CAYUDF010000520.1:0-3152 GCA_964443465.1 uncultured bacterium | reverse complement strand
GGGCTGCAGGTGATCGATATCAGCGACCCCACCACACCCGCCCTGGTCGGATCCTATGACACGCCGGGTATCCCCATCGCGCTTTATGTCGACGGCAACTACGTGTTTGTGGCGGACTATACGGCCGGGCTGCAGGTGATCGATATCAGCGACCCCACCGCGCCCGCGCTTGCCGGTTCATACGGTACGCTGAGTACCGCCTACAAAGTTGTTGTTTCGGGCGACAGGGCTTATGTAGCTGATCTGGTGTCCGGATTGCATGTCATCGATATCAACGCACCTTCCACTCCCACACTGGTCGTCTCATATGACACATACAGTGATCCTTTATGCGTCGACATCGCGGGCGAATACGCTTTTGTCGGGTATCCGGGCGGTCTGGAAATAATCGATATCAAAGACGCCGTGACTCCCGAATACGTCGGTATTGCCAGCACATCCAACCAGGCCAGGCGGTTGCACATTTCGGGGAATCACGCATACGTGGCGATCCAGCACGACGGCATGGCGATAGTCGATATTACCGATCCGTCAACACCGGTTGTGGTCGGCGCATACGATACCGGTATTGCCGAGCGCGTGTATGTCTCCGGTGACTATGCGTTTGTCGCCGATTATGTAAACGACCTCGTTGTCCTGGACGTCACGGATCCGTCGACACCCGGACTGGTCGGCGATGTCAGTATGCCCGGCGTGGCGTATGACGTTGTGGTCGCGGGCGATCACGCCTACGTCGCCAGCAATACGTATGGTCTGTTCGTTGTCGACATCAGCGACCCAACCACACCCACACTGGTCGGTAACTACAACACCACAGGTGAGGCCAAACGTGTAGACGTGTGTGGCAACCATGCTTTTATTGCGGATAATTTTTCCGGCCTCAAGGTTATCGACATCAGCGATCCAACGACTCCAACGCTGGCCGGTTCTTTCACTCCGGGGGGACAACCAAGGGAAATCTGCGTCCGCGGCGATTACGCGTTCGTCGCCTGGGGCGGCGGCGGACTGCGGGTGATCGATATCAGCGATCCCACGTCTCCGGCTGAGGTCGGTTCCTACGCCATGCCCAGCGCCCTGGGCATCGACGTCGACGGCGACTTCGCTTACGTAGCCAACTCCGCATACGGTTTGTATGTGTTTGATATATCCGATCCGACCAGTCCAGGCTCCCCGGAAATCTTCAACACCGCGCAGGCCGCCTGGGACGTGCAGGTCGCGGGCAATATCGCTTTCGTCGCGGACAACAGTGGGGGCCTGCTGGCCCTGCAGGTGTACCAGGACAAGACCGATACGCTGGCCGAATCGGGGCTGTCGCTCGAACTCGATGCGGCCGACGACACGATCCTGCGCGCCTGGCTGACGGCAGCACAAACGGACAGCGTCGCGTGGGAACTGAGCGCCGACGGCGGTACAAACTGGCAACTGGTCCAGCCCGACGCCGGCTGGAACCGGTTCACGGTTCCGGGAGACGTCCTGTTGTGGCGGTCGACACCGACGTGGACGGCGAATGGCGAGGATCCGGTCGTTTCAGATCTCACCATCCAGTGGATTTACGAATACGCAACCCTCAATGCGGTGGCCGATGTTCCGAACGACCAGGGTGGCTGGGTTCGAGTGCGTTTCACGCGCTCGGGCCTCGATTTTACCGATGAAGTATCACTCCCGATCGAAAACTACGGGATCTGGCAGCGTGTCGACAATCCGGCCCTGGTTGCCGCGGTGATTGCGGCGCCATCGTCAACAACCGACATCAGTTTCGCTGGTGACAGACCGGTGATCACGCACGAGGGGCGGACATACCTCCAGTCCCGGCCGGGTCTTAGCGCTACATCTTTCCCGGCGGGCACCTGGGAGCTGGTGCTGAGTGTGCCTGCGGTTCAACACGACGACAATTACGCCCGTGTATCGACAACGGCGGACTCCTCGGCATCGGGACCGAACTATTCGGTATACGTGATAACGGCACACACCACAACGCCGACGATCTGGTACACGAGCCCGCCCGACAGCGGCTATTCCGTCGACAACATCGCGCCGATCGCACCGGCCAGTTTCGTTGTCGCCTACAACACAGGCTCCGGAAACCATCTGTCTTGGGATCCGAGCCCCGATGAGGACTTCCTGTCCTTTCGTGTGTACCGGTCCACGGACCTCGACTTTATTCCATCACAATCAACGCTGGTATACTCGTCCACCAGTACAGACTGGGACGATCCGGAATACGACGGCTGGTCGGTCTACTATAAGGTGACCGCGCTCGATTACGCCGGCAACGAAAGCCCGCCCGCGTCGGCCGGAACGGCGACGGGAATCACGGAGCGTCTGATGCCGAAACAGGTCTCACTCGAGCAGAACGTGCCGAACCCGTTTAACCCGTCCACGACGATCTCGATTGGCCTGCCGGCAGCTACGGACGTTACCCTTTCGGTGTTTGACGTGCAGGGCCGGCGGGTGGCCACGCTGGTCGACGGCCCGGTACCGGCCGGTTTTCGGACGTTTACTTGGCACGGTGTCGATGACACCGGTCACCGTGTGGGCTCGGGCGTGTATTTCTGCCGGCTGGAAGCTGGCGGTGAGGTCTTTACCAGCAAGATGCTTCTGCTGAAATAATTCCCGTTATTTCAGCAATGTGATTTTTCGGTGGTCTGTTGCGCCGCTGCTGGTTCGCAGTACGATGAGATACACGCCGCTTGCGACGTGATTTCCTCTGTGGTCGAGGCCCTTCCAACTGAAATGATGCGGCCCGGCCGTTCTGGTGCCCTCGACTAAAGTGATTACACGTCGTCCCGCGATGTCGTAGATCGCCAGCGTGACTCTTTCAGTCGTTTTTAGCCGGTATTCGATGGTCACGACCGGATTGAATGGATTGGGCCATGCATTGTCCAGTCGCGTCGCAGCCGCTGGGGTTCCATCTTCGATGCCAGTATTTGTAAGCTCCGTCTCGTACGCACCCATATCCACATCCACTCCTATGATGCGGGGATTGCCGTCGATGTCGGTCGACGGCAGTCCGGCGGCGTAGCTGTCGCCGGCGTTTACGGCGGGAGACGCTGCATTCAGTCTCAGGTTACCTCCGGGTGCGTCGACAAACATCGGATCGGTGTCGAGATTGTTACCTCCGTCGGTTCCGACGGAAGAATCCCAGCCCAAAC
>CAYUDF010000519.1:0-3155 GCA_964443465.1 uncultured bacterium | reverse complement strand
TACCAGCAATATGATGATGCCGGCCGCCATGAGGTAGCGGCAGCACAGACGGCACATCATTCGGTCGCCTCCTGCCCCGATGCAGAGCTCGTGTCCGGTGTCGCAGGCGGCGATTCGTCGAAGACCACTTCGTACCGGGCCAGAACTTCCTCGATGTAAACGTCCTGGAACTCCCTGCGCTTTTCGTCCATCCAGTCCTGCTTCACCAAAACCCGCACCGGCGCAAACTCGGGTAGCGGGCTTTCCTCCATGTGATCAACGTACACAAGGTGCACACCGTAACCCGACAACACCGGCCCGTGCCACTCGCCCGGCGCCAGTTCAAACACCGACTGCGCGAAATCCTGACCGAACTGCCTCGAGATATACATCTTCGTTTTGCCCGGGTAGTAACGCTGCAACATAAACGGATCCCCGATCTCGTCGATACCGTCGGTGGGCTCGGGCAGCGCCCGCAAAATTGCGAGGATTTCTTCTGCGTCTTCGAGGGTTTTTTCGCCCCTTTGGTCGGGGTCAAGAAACAATTGCGTAAATGTAATGAGCGCGGGAGGCTGATACCGCTCTTTATTGACGGCGAAATATGTTTGAAGTTCCTGATCGGTGGGCGACAGACTGAGTTCTACCAGGTTTTGTGTGAGGGATTGAAGTTTCTGCCCGAGCATGCGGCGAACGGCGGCGTCGTTCCGGTCCAGCCCCATAGCTACCGCGTGACGATACAATGCGATCTCCCGGACGTAGGCCCTGACGAGTCCCGCGATTTCTTCCTCAGTCGGGGGGCGGTTCCATCGCGCACGCCATGCGGCGTCCAGGCGACTGACATCCGCCACCGTGACCCGAATGACGTTGTCGGGTTCCCGGATTGCCGGGCCTCCGATCCACGTATAGAGCAGGTAAAAGACCGCTCCCAGCAGCAGGAAGTGAACAAATGGTTGCTTAACGATATCAGAAATAACTTTTTTCATACCTGTGCTTTCGATCGATCGATTGATTACCCCGGACCCGGCGATAGTATCATTTTGGGTCGCGCTATTTGTAGATTTTATTGGTGCCTTGCACAGACTGCGGTAATATTGACGAACTCATGATTATCCGGTACCATCGATCCAGATCACGTTGCAATCACACATTCGAATTAAGTTGAAGAATTAGATGACGGAAGCGGAATGGACGGCAGTCTTCGCGCCGCCGAAAAGCGAAGGATCGAAATAAGCGCTATATCTCGCGGGCGCCCGCCGGACAACCTTCGGCAAGACGACACTGAACGGGATCGAGCGCGACGATCCCTCGGATAACTCGCGCCTGGGACTTGTACTCGGCGTTCCCGTCGGCCGCGGTTTCACAGCAAAAATTATCGGCACCACCGGTGTCAAGGCCTCGACGGGCAATGACTTCAACACTGTGACCCTGCAGTTATTCTATTCGTGGTGACGTCGATAAAGGTACAGATAGACAATGTTTGAATATTTTTTAATCGGGCTCTTTCTGGTTGTGGTCACGGTCGCTATTCACGCGATGGGAACGTCGATATGGATGCGGTTTGTGGTCGGGCGGTACGCCGGCCGCAGTGGGGAGTGGCAATTGCGTCAGCACTGGCTGGTGTTCATGTCGACGGCGATCGTTTTGATCGGCTTGCACACAGTGGAGGTCGTCGTGTGGGCGTTGACCTACTGGTGGCTCCCCTCGGTGGAGGTCCTGCAGACTTTTGAGGAATCTGTTTATTTCTCGCTCGTAACGTTTGCCACACTGGGCTACGGAGATATTACGTTACAGACAGGTCCACGTCTGTTGAGCGGTATTGAAGCCATGAACGGTATACTCCTGTTCGGCTGGAGCACAGCGTTCTTTTTCGCCATCTTTCAGCGTAGCTGGAAGACAATCCATCATAACGAGAAGTAAAAATGCCCGATGGGGATCCGGACACAAAACAATTAGCCGGGCGGCGTTCATGAAACACGTCCTGGTTACTTTCAGTGTCTTACTCGCAGTTCCGCTGTCAATCGCACTTGCCCAGGAGATATCCGCAACAAGCCCGTTCGAGGACGAGCAGGCACACAAGCTCGTCGCCGGATATCTACACGCTCGCGAACAACGAATAGTCGGAGACGACCGGGACTACCAGGCTCTTCTTCGCAATAGACAACGGGTCGGGTTCCTCATTCCCAACCAATGGTTCTGGCGGGATCGCGAGCTGTTCCACAAGGAAGTGGCCGCGTTCCTGGACTTCAACCCCGATAAAAAGTGGGATCCTGTTATCGTCGGCAAGAGGCGAGGTGCGCCGTTGATCGGCGATCAAGTTATCGACCACCCGGCGAGTTGGAAAGGACGCATCGGGTGGGACCCTGAGCCGTCCGCACCGCCTTTGTTCGGCTTGCTGTCGTTTGCCTTGTACTCACTTGCCCGCGATGTGCCTGTGGGGACGTCGTTCATGCCCGGGGACATGTTCGTCGCTTTCGACTCCACCTGGGTGGACCCGTTGTCGAACGGTGGACTGAAGCATTACTCATATCGTACCGGCCGGGTTCTCGAGGTCGAAGAGCAGAAGACGAGTAGCCTTCAGGCTATCGAGGTGGCGAGCCGGCACGGCGGCGCCAACGAGTTGTCCGGCGCCATCTGGTTCGACGTGAACACCGGTTACCCCGTCCGGGCGATGTACCGGCCCAGGGGACGATGGTCACTGAAGGCCGGATTCAGAGGTTTTATACGGGCGATTCCAGGAATACCAAAGGATGCCGAGGGGGAGGTCGATTTCCTGACGATTACCTACGGCTACGATACCACCGGTCCGCCTCGGGTCGTACGCGCGACGCTGAGCGGTACTATGTACTGGTTTTTCAGTCAGGCGGTAGTTCCCGTGGCCTCGGAATGGGACCTGGATTGGTCATGGTCCCTGGACTCTCCGGAGGCAGATTCGGCGCTCGCGGTTGCTGGTGGGGGAGTGCGACCCCGTCCTGATGGGACGACCGATATCCAGGGTACCACCTTCGGCGCGACTTGGTTGGTCGGCAACCCCCTTGACCCGGGCTCGGGTTTCGGGTCGTCCAGAGGCGACCTGGAGCCCTTTCTACACGAACTGGACCAGATCGCCGGTGCGCCGCCGGTGCAGGGATTCTGGGAGACGGTGACCGGAGCCGCGGGGGGAGTCAGGTTCAACCAGG
>CAYUDF010000518.1:0-3157 GCA_964443465.1 uncultured bacterium | reverse complement strand
ACGGAAGACGTCGTCGAACTGGCAACGGAAATCGCCAAACACAAACTGCCGATCGAACCGAACTGCGCGGCGCGCACGATCAACGTCGACATCGACCCGATCATCGAAGCGGTCCAGCGATCGGGCATCCCGATCGAAGCATCGCTGTTCATCGGCTCCAGCCCGATCCGCCAGTACGTCGAAGGGTGGACGGTCGACCGGATGCTCAAGATGAGCGAAGACGCGATCAAGTATGCGGTCAAAAACGGCCTCGAGGTGATGTTTGTCACGGAAGATACGACTCGCTCCAACCCGGACACGCTGCGCAAGCTCTACAAGGTTGCCATCGAATGCGGCGCCAAGCGCCTCTGTCTGGCCGACACGGTCGGTCATGCCACACCGGACGGCACGCGCGCGCTGGTGAATTACATGCAAACGGTGGTCGCCGAATCGGGCGAGGACGTCACACTCGACTGGCACGGCCACCGCGATCGCGCGCTCGCGATGGAAAACTGCATCGCCGCCGCCGAAACGGGCGTGAAACGGTTTCACGGATGCGCGCTGGGCATCGGCGAACGCTGCGGCAACACGCCGATGGAACATCTGTTGATCAACTTCCGCCTGCTGGGTGTCATCGATAACGACCTCAGGAAACTGGGCGAATACTGCAACCTGGTCAGCGACGCATGCGACGTCCCGATACCGAAGAATCACCCGGTCGTGGGCGACGACGCGTACCGCACCAGCACGGGCGTTCACGCCGCCGCCGTGATCAAGGCCTCGAAGCTGGGCATCGAGTGGATGATCGACAAGGTGTACTCGGGTGTGCCGGCGCAGTGGACGGGACAGGCGCAGAAAATTGAGATCGGCCCCATGAGCGGCGCGTCCAACGTGATCTTCTGGCTGCAGAGCCGCGGTATTGAACCGAAAGAAGAGCTGGTCAACAAGATCTTTGACGTGGCCAAACACTCCCGCCGTGTCCTGCCCGAGGAAACGGTGTGGAAACTGGTCAAGGGCAGATAGGGACTCGTTAATTTATTACAATTCGTCCCATACTCCGAGGGCGAAGCCCGAAGAGGTATATTCTACCGGCGATGGAAAAACAGATCCTGAAAATGAAGGTGAACGGTGTCGACCAGCAACGTCTGGTCGCACCGAACGCCTTGCTGCTCGAAGTGCTGCGCGAAGACATGCGGCTGACGGGCACCAAGTTCGGTTGCGAACTGGGCGAGTGCGGGGTGTGCACGGTGCTGGTCGATGGCGTGCCGGTGCTGTCGTGCATTATGCTGGCCGCTTTGTGTCACGGCAAATCGATCACAACGGTGGAGGGGCTGGAAGGCCACGAGGCGGATGCGATCAAGCAGGCGTTCGCCGAAGAAGGCGCCTCCCAGTGCGGATACTGCACACCGTCGATGACGCTGATGCTCTCCTCAATTATAAAGCGCGGCGAAGACGTGAACATCCGCGAAGAACTCTCTGGCAACATGTGCCGGTGCACCGGCTACACCAAAATCATCAAGGCTTATGAACGAAGTGTCGAGATCGCAAAAAAATAGCGACCTGGCCATCGTCGGAAAAAAGAACAAACGCGTTGACGCCCGTGACAAGTCCTCGGGCCGCGCTATCTACGCCGACGACCTGCTCCTGCCGGGCACACTGTACGCGGTGCTGAAACGCAGTACTCTCGCCCACGGTATAATCAAAGGCATCGACACATCGGCCGCCCTCGCCACAGAAGGCGTCAAGGCGGTACTCACCGGTGCCGACCTCCCCATCAAATTTGGCATTATGCCGACCACTCAGGACGAGACGGCGCTGGCCGTCGACAAGGTACGTTACGTGGGAGAGCCGGTGGCGGCGGTTTGCGCGGAGACGGAATCGATCGCGCGCCAGGCGGCCAACCTGATCACGGTCGAATACGAACCAGTCGACAATATCCTCACTCTTGAGCGCGCGTTCAGCCAGCCGGTCCGCCTCCACGAATCGGAAAAGTTCGACGGCAACGCCCATCGCGTGATCGCATTGGAGTTTGGCGACGTGGCGGCAGCACTGGAAGGCAGCGACTACGACCGCGAGGACGCGTTTTATTTTGCCGGCAACACACACGTCCCGATGGAGATGCACTCGACCACGGCCGACTTCGACGGATCGCGGCTGTCGGTATACGTCTCGCACCAGGCGCCCTACTACATACAGAAGATACTGCCCAGGGTGCTGGACATCCCGTCGCAGTCACTGCGTGTGGTGGTGCCCTACGTCGGCGGCGGTTTCGGCGGCAAACTGGACGTATTCCCCGACACGGTGTGCGCGGCGAAGCTGTCGATTATTACTGGCAAGCCGGTCAAATGTACGCTGTCGCGCGAAGAGGTGTTTTACAACCACCGCGGCCGGCACCCGGCGCAGATGTGGGTAAAAACGTCGATCAAGGACGGTAAAATCTCGGGCATGCACTTCAAGGCGTATCTCGACGGTGGCGCCTATGGCAGTTTCGGCACGGCCACGGCGTATTACTTCGGCGCGCTTCAGCCAACGACGTACAAGATTCCCAACTACAAGGTCGACATCGTGCGGTTTTACACGAACAAACCGCCGTGTGGACCCAAGCGCGGCCACGGCACGCCGCAACCGCGTTACGCACTGGAGTGCCACCTCGACAAAATCGCAGAGGACCTGCAAGTATCCCCGCACGCACTGCGCGAGAAAAGTCAAATCAAGCCGCACTCGGTGGCGGTCAATCATATACGCGTCACGTCGTGCGGCCTCGATGATTGCATGAAAAGTGTGGTCGAAGCGTCGGACTTCGAAAACAAACGCGGCAAGCTTCCCTTCGGCGAAGGCGTCGGGTTTGCCGTGGGCTCGTACATGTGCGGGGCGGCGCTTCCGATCTACTGGAACCACCTGCCGCACTCGTCGGTGGTGGTCAAGGCCAACCGGAACGGCGCGATCACCGCGTACTCGGGGCACACCGAGATCGGCCAGGGCTCGGACACGGTGCTCTCTTACATCGTCGCCGAGAAACTGGGTATCTCCACCGATGACGTAGCACTCGTGCTTCGCGACTCGGACGTCACGCCGTCCGACCTGGGCAGTTACTCCAGCCGGGTGACCTACATGATGGGCAACGCCGCCGCGCAGGCGGCACAGAAACTGAAGGACCTGCTGACGGCAACGGCCGCGG
>CAYUDF010000517.1:0-3181 GCA_964443465.1 uncultured bacterium | reverse complement strand
GAAAAATTGCCGGCCAATCCAACAGCTAGTTATACATCGCCTTGATCTGGCCCCACGAGCTTTCCCTCACCGGAACCGGAGACAGGCACGGACAGCTGCCATCGGCATTAACATACAATTTGCCGCCCTGGGGAACGAATTTTGAGAGAGAGTTCCAATTACAATCGATCGAAAACAGCCCGGCCGGCGGACCGTATTTGTGGGCGACGACCTCGAGATAACCGCAGGCCGACGACGTGCCGTCAAACAGATAGGTGATGGTCATGACGTTTATGGGCGCTGTCAGGCATTCGCCGTACGCGACCGAAATACCGGATTGTGAGTTGCCGATATACAGGTACGGGGTCAGGTCGCCGATGTGTGTTGCCGTAAATCCCGCTGACGGTTCGACAGCAAATTCGACGGCACTGGATGCCACAACCAGTGTATGGATCACGTAAATGTTTAAAATGCCCTGTCCTGCATCCACCAATTCACAACTGGACGCGTTCTGGTCGGCAAACAGGCCGACCACACCGGCCTGGGACATCGCCACAACGGGGATGACCAGTAAAATCGCAACTATAACAGTGGTAATACGCATTGTTCCCTCCCGAGAAAGAGTAATTCCTAATCTGAGCGGAAATCAGGGGTGTCAACGGAGCCGATTTTGCTCCAGAACCAGCGCCGTGTGAAGTCATGCGGGGTTACTTGAAAATTACCGGACCAACGGGTCCGTGTCAATCGATTTATTAACGGCTTGTTTCGCGCTCTCCGGCCTCGAAACCGCCGTTTCGGCCCTTTTTCCGAACGATAAACAACACCGCTTTTATCACTTCATAGACCAGCAACACCACGGTGATTTTGTACAGATAAAACGCGGAGATCATGTGGCGGGATTCCTCGGTGGCATCGCCGTTGTATCCCACAAACGCCTGTCCGTATGCGGCAAACATCATCGCCACCACCAGCAGCGAAACCGGATTGACCCGCCCGTAAACCCGCCAGGTCAAAAGCGGCAGAAGCAGCGCCGATAACCACAACCAGTAGGGGAGTGACAAACGGACATAGAACTGTTCGAAATACCGGGGCACGGACCGCATACGGGTGCCCGCGCTGAAGCGGCGGTTGGTGTCGTTGATGTGTTCGAACATCTCGGTCCACGCGGCCTTCCAGGAGGCGCCCCTGCCGATCACCCATCGCAGATATTCGGTACTCCCGTCTTCCCTCAACCACGTCGCGAAGTGCGGGCACGCTTCGAACAGCGCAAACTTGTTTTCACTGCCCGTTCTGTTGACAAACTGGCGGACGTCATTGCCAAACGGCATGCCCTGAGCCATAAAATGGGCTGACTTTTCCTTGTCCATGGCGATACGCCGCATATAAATGTTGGTCAGCGACGTTTCCCGCAAGGGGGTGCCGAGCGTGGAGCTGTACAACACCCCGCACCCCGTGACAACTGTCAGTGCGAGTGCGGCGGCCAGCAGTCGCCTTCGCCCGCAAACCGCAAATGGCACGATCAGGAACGGAATAAGAAACAGGTTGATTACCCGCGTCATGGCAAACAGGAACAGGAACACACACCACAGGCGAAAACCGTTATTAGTCCATCGCCGGCAAACCGATATCGTCGAAGCGAGCAGGACGGCGAGCAGCGAAAGCGATATGGTTTCCGATAACACAACAAGGTGAAACACATAAACCGGCAGTGAGATCGCAAAGACCAGTCCGATCACCAGGCCGATCTTGCGGCCGATGACGTACCCCAGCCAACTCCACGCGGCCATGGAAAACAGGTAATGAACACAAATGAGCAGGTAGGAAGCGTTGAGCGTCGAGGCGAGAATCGTGTAAACCGGCATCCGCTCCGCCGACCAGGACAGGTATCCGGCGGAGTCCGGCCACATCCTGGGAATCTGTGGGAACGGCCATGAACAAACGAGCGCGACCAGGCACAAAAGACCGACCACCGCGCCGTGTCGTGAGAATTTCAAGGATTCAAACCATCGTTGGATCATAGTGTATGAAGTTGAATATCAGCGTTTCCTGCGAGCCGGCTTTTTTGATCCGGGTTTTCTGGCCGGCGCCGGGGTTTTTACCACCGGCAACCGCCGGTGCCATTCCAGAAACAGTTTGATTACGGACAACACAATCAGCCACAACGTGATCCGGTACAACACCAGCGCCACCAGCATGTGGCGTGAGATCTCCGCCCGGTCTCCGTGCAGCCCCACGTAGGCCTGGCCGTAAATCGCAAACATCAACGCGGGTACAAACAGCGAATCCGCCGTGACCCGACCGTATATCCGCCAGCTTGCCACGGGCAATAACAATCCGAAAATCCAGATCCACCACGGCGCAAAAAAGTGATCGTAACACCACAGCATTATCACTGATATATCCCTCACCTTCGTTTTCTCGGCGTACTGAAGGTTGAGAAAATCCAGGTTCATGCTGAGGCTGGCGGCGGGCGCGTAGAAGTTGTACGGCTGAAACAGAAGCCACTTGTAGTAAGTCGATACGGCTTTTTCTTCGAACCACTCCGCAAAATCAGGACACGTCTCAAACATCTGCTCCGCGTTCCTGATTCCGGTTTTGTTTATGAACTGTTCCATGTCCTGTGTGAGCGGCATGCCGTTCTTCGAAAGGAACGTGCGCGAGTCATCGTTGCGGAGCAATCTTGCCGTGTACACATTGATCAGGGATATCCGGCGCAGCGACGCACCCCGGGTCCTGCTGTACGTGTCGGCCACCGCCGAAACGGCGACCACCGCGATCAATACGTACAACAACTGGCGCTTATTCCCCACCAGGAAAGGGATTAAAAGGAACGGCAGGAGAAACATGTTGGACGTGCGCGTCAAAGAAAACAAAAGCGCCATCAGGCACCACACACCAAACCGCCACCCGGACCAGCGCCGGTAAAGGAGCACCGTTGCCGCCAGCAAAGCCACGAGCAGGGAAAGGCACACCGACTCCGATAACACGGCGAGATTCCACATGACAATCGGACCGGAAACGGCGATGCATGCACCAACCAGCACACCGATCGCCCGCGCAACCACCCACCCCAGCCAGCACCACGCAGCCACCGACAGGAGGAAGTGAAACCAAACAAACGCCGCCCCGTAACCCATTATTCCCGCGATCAGCGGAAAAACCGGCATCCGCGCCGACGACATCCCCAGATAACTTCCCGAGT
>CAYUDF010000516.1:0-3186 GCA_964443465.1 uncultured bacterium | reverse complement strand
CATCTGCCCGGCGATGCGCCCGCGCTCGCCCAGGGCCTGTTCGAAGGTCTTTTGCACACGCTGACCGATGAAATCCGTGACTTCCGGCTGGCCGAAATGGAACTGGAAGACACGTACGACCCGGTGAAACACGATCCCGAACTGGATCAACTCACGTGGCGCCAGTTTACAGCCACCGAACAGGAACTGATTCCACCGGTGCTGGTACTTGGACACGCCGGCGTGACCAGCTGGGAAGAAATCTCACGGCTGGTATCCCGCCGTTACCCGATCAAGGTCGCCGTGATAAACACCGAAGCCGTCACGCTTCCCGGAACTCCGGCCGACGAACGCGTATCGGCGCCCCAGGAGGAAAACGATCCGGGTATTCTCGGACTCGCCCGGCGTGGCGCGTACGTCATGCAGTCAACCACCGGCCATCCCGGTCACCTGATGCGCGGTGTCATCGAAGGACTGTCCAGACCGTACACCGCCGTGTTCCATATCCACGCGCCGGACGCGCTCACGCACGGTATCGCGCAGGAAAAAACGGCCGAACAGGCGAGACTGGCTTACACCAGCCGGGCGTTTCCGTTGTTCGAAGCCGACCCGGGCCCGACGGGAGACAGCAGGAGGGCGCTGGTATCGATCGACGGCAACCCCGACCCGCTCGAAGACTGGTCGCGGCGGGAACTGACGCTGATCGACCCCGTGGGCAAAGACGCGCCGCCCGAAAAGAGTACGCTGGATGTGCCGGTCACCGTCGCCGACTGGGCGATCGGGGAAGCCCGTTTTCACGAACAGTTCACCGTGAACAACAAGGGGCATCTCAGCGACAAGATGAAACCGCTGGACGAATACATCGCGTTGGACCCGGAGAAGCGGCACACGTACGAACCGTTTATTCACATCACCGACAACAAGGGACAACACCTGGTCGCCACACCGTCACCCGCCATGATACAGGCGGTGGAGGAAAAATCGCGGTTCTGGGCGCGCCTGCAGAGGCTCGCCGACCGGAACCCCATGCCGGTCGTGGAAGAAGTTGTCGAAGAAGCGCCGCAACCGGAAGCGCCGGACCCAGAAGTTTTCAAAGCATCGCTGACGGACGAAGTGCTGTTTCAGAAACTGACTGAGAAACTGCAGTGGTATTCCGGTTACAGCCAGGATCCGGATTTCTTCAAGCGGTCGCTGAGAGAATATCTGACTCAAAAACGTGATACGCCCGAAAATGGCGAATCAACAGACGAAAAACCAGCCGGGTAGTACACAGGATGACCAACCGGATCGCAAAATCGACCAAGAGCTTCCGCCACGGTGTTCATCCGGGCGAGCACAAGGAACTGACGGAGGGAATGCCGCTGGAACGGCTGCCCGTTCCCGCCGAAGTGGTCCTGCCGCTCAACCAGCACCTCGGCGCGCCGTCGAAACCGCTGGTAAACGTGGGCGACAAGGTCTACCGCGGACAGAAAATCGCCGATTCCGCCGGGTTTGTTTCGGTCGCGCTGCACGCGTCGGTCACCGGCACCGTAAAAGCGATCGAGAAACGCCACCACCCCACCGGCCGGCTGGAAGACTCGATTGTTATCATCACAGATCTCAGCTCCCCGCAAACACTCTATAATGAGGGTCCGATCGACTGGGAACACCTGCCGACAGGTGACCTGTTGAAACTGATACAGGACGGCGGTTTTGTCGGCCTGGGTGGCGCCGCGTTTCCCACGCACGTCAAGCTGGCCGTGCCCGAGGGCAAACACGCGAAATTTTTTCTGATCAACGGCGCCGAGTGCGAACCGTATCTCACCAGCGACCACCGCATCATGCTGGAGTGGGCCGACTCCCTGTTACTCGGTATACGGATCATCAACAAGATCCTGGGCGCGGACAAGGCATTCATCGGCGTGGAAAACAACAAGTGGGACGCGATCAAAACACTCGCAGACAAGATCCCGGACGACCTTCCCTGCGAGATTGTCCCTCTCGAAGCAAAATACCCCCAGGGGGCCGAAAAGATGCTGATCACCGCGGTGCTCAAACGCGAGGTGCCCAGCGGCAAATTGCCCATCGACGCACAGGTTCTGGTTCAGAACGTCGGAACCGTCGCCGGTATCGGTGACCTGTTCTCGTACGGACTGCCACTGATCGAACGCGTGGTGACCGTCACCGGGCCCGGAATCAACCACCCGACCACGCTGCTCGCGCCCGTCGGCACCGAACTGCAGGAAGTGCTCGACTACTGCGGCGGGCTGAAAGACAATGTGCGGCAGGTATTGTTTGGCGGACCGATGATGGGCGCGCCGCAGCAGTATCTCGAGGTACCCATCATGAAGGGGACGTCGGGAATCCTGTGCCTCACCGAGGACCAGATCAGTTACCGCAAGGAATACCCGTGCATCCGGTGCGCGACGTGTATCGACGCGTGCCCGGTGTATCTCAATCCCAGCGAACTGGGTCAACTGGCCCGGGTGCGCCGCTGGGATGAAATGATCGATTTTCACCTGTGGGACTGCATGGAGTGTGGAGCGTGCTCGTACGTCTGCCCGTCAAACATCCCGCTGGTACAACGGTTTCGCGTCGCCAAGGCCATGCTGAAGGAAAAATCCGCGCGCGAAGCGCGTGAGGCAAAAGAAAAAGAAGAAAACGAACGAAAAGCGGCCGAAGCGGCGGCGGAAGATAACAGGGAAAAAGAAACGGCCCCCGAATGAGACACGACGAACCGCAACTGATAATCTCCACGTCACCCTACCTGAAACGCCAGGTTGAAACACCCGCGGTGATGCGGCACGTGATCTACGCGCTCGTACCGGTTATGATGGCGTCGATTTACTATTTCGGTATCAGCGCGCTGCTCGTCATTCTGTCGTGTATCGCCGGCGCAACGCTGTCGGAGTGGTTGATGACCGGGCGCGGATCCTTTCGCGAAAGCCACGTGGCCGACGGCAGCGCCGTCGTGACGGCGATCCTTCTCGCCCTCACCCTGCCACCGGGACTGCCCCTGTGGATGGCGTTTCTGGGGTCGGTTGTGGCCATACTGATCGGAAAAATCCTGTTCGGCGGCCTCGGACACAACGTGTTTAACCCGTCACTCACCGGCCGGGCGTTTCTGCAGGCATCGTTTCCCGTCGCGATTACCACGTGGTCGGTGCATTCCAATATTGGCGGTTTTTTCCAGATTCGCGGCGATACGTTTGCGCTGCCCTTTACCAC
>CAYUDF010000515.1:0-3187 GCA_964443465.1 uncultured bacterium | reverse complement strand
GGGGCAGCCTGGACTCGCTGATTCAAAAGGTCAAAAGCGAACGGCTGGACGCAGCTCTGGTCGCGGCGGCGGACATGGAGAGACTCGGCAAGCAGGAGAGCGTCGTCGAACTGCTCACCAACTCGGTTTGCGTGCCCGCGGCGGGGCAGGGCGCCCTGGCCGTTCTCATTCGGGCGGGTGACGACATGTTCAGCGATACGGTTCACAAAATAAACGACAAGGCTTCCTGGCGCGAACTGGAGGCGGAGTGGGCGTTTATGAGCCAACTCGGACTGAACAGCACCCACCCCGTCGGCGTGCTGGCGAGCGCCGAAAGGAGAGCGCTGGAAATCGAGGGCGTACTCGCGTATCCTGATGGCAGGGAGAAGATACACTTTGTTGTCAAAGGATTGCCCGGCCAGGAAAAGGATCTCGGACGAACACTCGCCGAAGAAATCCTCACGGCTGGTGGCCGTGAGATCCTGCAAGAACTGCACATCATCTGATTATTTACTCAATTCGGGAGCTTTTTTACATCATGTTGGACAAACGGTTGATCCGTGAGGAACCGGACAAGGTTAAGCGCGGCGTCGAATTAAAAAACGTATCGGTTGATATCGACCACATGCTCGATCTGGACGGGCAGATGCTGGCGAACATAAAAGAAGGCGACGACCTCAAGCGCGAACGGAACGAACGTTCCAAAGAGATAGGTGCAAAAAAACGAACGGGCGAGAACACCGACCCCCTCCACGCCCGCATGAAGGAAATATCCGCGTGCATCAAGGAGATCGACGAACGCAACAAAGCGATCGAAGAACAGTTGGACACACTCTTGCTGACGATACCCAACCTGCCGCACGAAAGCGCTCCGATCGGGAAACTACCCGAGGACAACGTGGTGCGCAGGACGTGGGGCGAGGTCGAAGACAGTTATTTTGAGGTGAAGCCGCATTGGGAAATCGGTGAAGAACTGGGTCTTCTCGACCTGGAAATGGGACGCAACGTGTCGGGCAGGGGATTCATCGTGTTCAAGGGAGCCGGGGCGCTGTTGTGCCGCGCGTTGATCAACATGATGATCGATATGCATATTGACCAGGGGTACGAAGAAGTCAGCGTGCCGTTTCTTGTGCACCGTGACTCGATGACGGGCACGGGGCAGCTTCCCAAGATGGAAGAGGACATGTATCGCACGGAACCGGACGACATGTTTCTCATTCCCACCGCGGAAGTGCCGGTGACGAATCTGTTGCGCGAAACGTTTCTGACGCTCGACAGGCTTCCCATTCGTTACACCGCCTACAGCCCGTGTTTTCGGCGCGAAGCGGGCAGCCACGGCGCCGACACGCGGGGGTTGCTGCGCGTCCACCAATTTGACAAGGTCGAAATGGTCAAGTTTGTCCATCCGGATACGTCTTACGATGAGCTGGAGGCTTTGGTGGGCGACGCCACCGCCGTGCTCGAAGCCCTGGAACTGCCGTACCGGGTGCTGGAACTGTGCACCGGTGACCTCAGTTTCGCCGCGGCCAAGTGTTACGACCTGGAAGTGTTTGCACCGGGCGTGAAAAAGTGGCTGGAGGTGTCGTCTTGCAGCAATTTCGAAGCGTTCCAGGCGAGGCGCGCGGGCATCAAGATCAAAAAGACAAAGGGTGAGAAACACAGGTTTGTTCATACCCTCAACGGTTCGGGGCTTGCCCTGCCGCGCGTCGTCGCGGCGATCCTGGAATTGCATCAGACACCGACGGGACGCGTAAAGGTCCCGGAAAAGTTATTGCCCTACATGCGGGGCAAAGAATACCTGGGTTAGGATACGGGCGACGGAACAGGGGTTAATCAAATGTCTATAGTCAGCGGCTACAAGGGAAACATCAGATTCTGGCTGAAGGGATACTTGTTCCTCGGTGTCGCTGTATTGATCCTCGGCGTATTGATCTACTCGAATTACCTCATCAGCGAAATGCAGAAGCAGACCGAAGCGACAACCAATATGTTTGCGCGCTTCATTGAGCACGTCCAGTTTGTGCCCGACGAGAACGGCCGCCTGCCGCTGTTGCAGGACGTGATGGATGAGACGGGGCTGCCCATCATCATCACGGTCAAGAACGGCAAACCGATCACGTGGAGACACCTTCCCCTATCGGACGCGACGGAAGAGGAACTGGATTTCATCGGTGACATGGACATACAAAATCCACCGCCGGGCAAGATCACGCAGCTGCTCGAACTGGTAAAGGAGTTTGACAAATTGAACCGGCCGATTCCGGTGTCCATCAAGGGTGGTTCGCAGATGACGGGTTGGGTGCACTTCGGCCGTTCTCCGCTGGAGAGGCAGTTGCGGTATGCACCGATGATCCAGCTGGGCCTGTTTCTGCTGTTTATGGGTGTTGCCGTACAGGGTTTCCGCTATCTGAAGGTGAGCGAACAGCGTTCGATCTGGGTGGGAATGGCCAAGGAAACGGCTCACCAGCTGGGTACACCGCTGTCGGCGCTGCTGGGTTGGACGCAATTGCTCAGGGACAAGGTCGACGCGGGGCGATACGATGAGATCGGGCCGTCGCTTCAGGAGATGCAGGTGGACCTCGCCCGCCTGGAAAAGGTCACGGAACGGTTCAGCAAAATTGGTTCACAACCTGAGCTGAAGAACGTCGATCTGGCGGCGATCCTCGAGCGCACGGTGGCGTATTTTCACCGCAGGCTGCCACGCTTGAAGTCGGATTCAACGATTACGTTGAGGCCGGCGGATTGTCCGCCGATCAAGGGTAACGAGGAGCTTCTGGAGTGGGTGTTTGAAAACCTGGTTAAGAACGGGCTGGACGCGCTGGGCGAGGGTGGCGGTACGATTGAAATTCACCCGACGTGCCGGGAATCGCGCAAGATGGTTTCTGTTTATGTCCGCGACACTGGCAAGGGCATACCGATGGCCCACCGGGAGCAGGTTTTTCAGCCGGGTTTCACGACGAAAACGCGCGGCTGGGGGCTGGGCCTGGCACTCACCCGCCGCATCGTCGAAGACTACCACGACGGCTCCCTCAAACTTCTGGACTCCCAGATCGGCAAAGGCACCACCTTCGTCATCCACCTCCCCACCGCATAACTTTCGTTGTTTCTGGCGGCCGGCGCGTGAGCTCTGTTCCTATGATTTCAGTCGTTTTGGGCGCACGGATACGCGGCGCGAGCCGGGCACGGCTCCCCTTCGGCCCCCTCAGAC
>CAYUDF010000514.1:0-3199 GCA_964443465.1 uncultured bacterium | reverse complement strand
GAAATCATTCTACAGATTTTTCTGTATTCTTGCGCTGCGCTGGTCGCGCCGTTACTACCCCAGCTGTTGATTCCGCCGCGACCGAGACTCAGTGGATCGTCCTTGAACCGCCAGTGGAAGTTATTTCTCTGTTTGTAGGCCAGCCCCACCCTTCCAGCGGCATAGTCGTAGAACTGATCGAGTGTGTCCCGGAGCGCTTTTGTCCAGGCGGCCCCAGTGCCGCCGGGTTGGTTCCATCCCCTTGTGGTCAGTTCCATCTCGGCAAATATCGCCAGCGAAGATTCAATACGACCGCGCCACAAGGGCGCATTGGCGATACTCCCCCAGAAGTCAGCTTCGTGATGGAGTGTGTGGTCGTGAATTTCGTGCCCACGCGCGGCCATGTCGATAACCTGGCATCGTGTGAGCCGGTCGGCGTATCCGAGATATCCCGTCACGATACCGAATGATCCCCGAAGGTTGTGGGCGTCGAGGGTCAAAGAGGCGCCGTAGTGACTGGCCTTTCCATCGTCAAACTGAAAGACCACCAGTCCCTCGCGAGTGGGTGGATAGGGATTCGTTGCAAAAGAGGACAAGTTAACAGGGATGGATAAGGCAGAATCGTTTTCGGGGATTTCTGTTTGTGTGCAACCGATAAGCAAAAGTCCAAACGCGGCCAGTAATATACGCATGTCTGCTCCCCTCGCGAATACTAGAACGAATTGCCCGTGGGTATTCGAAGGGAAACATCAAAGGTGACCGGCAGCCATGCCGCGGCCACGACGCGTTACGAGTGCGTCCGGTGTCTGTCCAAGTTGCAGAGCTTCGCTCTGGTGAATTCACCTTACGTGAACACCCAATACGGATTAACCGAAGTACTTGAACAGGGAAATCTGCCCGATCAGGGGCATGTCTGAAAATCGCCGACCGGATGCCAGGTTAGGAACCGGCGACCGGTACGGGACAAAAGGCATGGATAGATGTCGAACGAATTCTCCCCTGCCTGCCATCTAAATGGACAAGCGGCCCTATTATAGGGGAAGAGTGGAGATGTTGTCAACAAATGAGTTGCGGTGAAAGTGGATATAAAAAAGCGGTGCGGCCGAAACCCGAAAACCGGGTCCGGCCGCACCGCAGAAATAAACCGAAACTAACAGACTAGAGCATCTTGCCCGTCGGATCGGGGCGCCACGAGTGCAGCACTTTCATGTAGTTGGCGCGTTCGAACGCGGCAGGTTCGGGGCATTTGATCTGGCTCATGCTGCCCTGCATCTGCTTGACCGACTCGTACTCGCGCTCCTCCATCCAGTGTGTGATCTGGTCGATTATCTGCGAGATACGGTCGATGCCGTGTTCGAGGATCTCGGAGGTCATCATGGTGACTTTGGCGCCGGCCATCAGTCCCTTGATCGAGTCTTCGAAAGAACGCACGCCACGTGTCATCGCAAAGTCCACATCCAGACGTCCGTACAGGATCGCGATCCACCGCATGGGCAGCCGGCTGTCGAACTGGGAGCTCAGGACGAGATGCGGCACAACTTCCAGATTTTCAAGGTCGAAGTCCGGCTGGTAGAACCGGTTGAACAGCACCAGGCCGTCGGCGCCCGCGTCGACAACCTGCTTGCACATATTGGCGATTGAGCTGAAAAACGGACTGATTTTGACGGCCACCGGTATGTCCACAACCTTTTTGACGTCGCCGACAACGTCGATGTACATCTTTTCGACCTCGGCGCTTCCGAGATCAACGGAGGTTGGCATGTAGTAAATATTGAGTTCGAGCGCGTCCGCCCCGGCGTCCTGGATCAATTTCGCATAGTCGATCCATCCCCCGGTAGACACGCCGTTGAGGCTGCCCATCACGGGGATTTCCAGCGACTCCTTTGCCTTGCGGATCAGGTCGAGATAACCGTCTGGACCGACCTTGTACTCGTGCGCTTCGGGGAAGTAGTGCATCGCCTCGGCGTGACTCTCCGTCCCGTAGCTCAGGTAGTGGTCGAGCTGATGGCTCTCGTCGTTGATCTGCTCCTCAAACAGCGAGTGCATGATCACGGCTGCGGCGCCGGCGTCTTCCATCCGTTT
Source organism: uncultured bacterium (assembly GCA_964443465.1). Classification (GTDB taxonomy): domain Bacteria; phylum Krumholzibacteriota; class Krumholzibacteriia; order WVZY01; family JAKEHA01; genus CAYUDF01. The sequence goes on along the minus strand of CAYUDF010000514.1, from coordinate 1,138 downwards.
CAGGTTGCCGATCTTTTGCGAGAGCGGCGAGGGTGACGGAACGATCGGGTTCTTGAGTTCCATTCCCAGGTATGTTGTTGTCAGATCCATCTTGATACCCTCCTACTCCGAGGCGATTTCCTGTTTGGCCATGTTTTCATACATTTTCCAGCGTTCGATGACGTTTTCCTGCGCGATCCCGGCCAGCCGCTCGGCCGTTTCGGGATGCGCCTGCGACAGCATGCGGAACCGGTTTTCGTTGTACATGTAATCCTTGAGCGGCAACTTGGGCTCTTTCGAATCGAGCTGGAATGGATTCTTGCCTTCGTCGCGCAGTCTCGGATCAAACCGGAACAGCGGCCAGTAACCGGTCTCGTTGGCCAGCTTCTGCTGGTAGAGCCCCTTGGCCATGTCGATACCGTGTGCGATGCAGTGAGAATAGGCGATCACCAGTGACGGGCCTTCGTACGACTCTGCATCGCGAAACGCTTTGAGTACCTGCGTGTCGCTGGCGCCCAGTGCGATTTGTGCGACATACACGTGGCCGTAAGACATTGCCATCAAGCCGAGGTTCTTTTTGGGCGTCTGCTTGCCGCCCGACGCAAACTTGGCAACAGCGCCGATGGGTGTCGCCTTGGATGACTGGCCGCCGGTGTTCGAATACACCTCGGTGTCCAGCACCAGGACGTTAATGTTGCGCGTGCTGGCGAGAACGTGGTCGAGGCCGCCGTAACCGATGTCGTAAGCCCATCCGTCACCACCGATGACCCACACGCACTTTTTGACCAGCTGGTCGGACAGTTTCATCAGGTCGACAGCATCGGCGTCCTTGAGGCCCTTGATCTTGTTTTTCAACTGTTCAACGCGGCCGCGTTGCTCTTCGATACCCGTGCTGGACGACATGTCCGCGGTTAACAGCGCGTCTGCCAGGTCGCCGCCGATCTTGTCGCGTTGTCTCTCCACGAGTTCCCGCGCAAACACGATTTGTTTGTCGACGGCCATCCGCATACCCATACCAAATTCCGCGGCGTCCTCGAACAACGAGTTGTTCCACGCGGGGCCGCGGCCGTCCGCGTTTGTTGCGTACGGCGTCGTCGGCAGGTTGCCGCCGTAGATCGAGGAGCAGCCGGTGGCGTTGGCCAGGTATGTCCGATCGCCA
>CAYUDF010000513.1:0-3199 GCA_964443465.1 uncultured bacterium | reverse complement strand
TTCAGGTACAACTCACCGTACGGTTGCCGGCCCGTGAAAAGATCCAGCATCAACCGCGTGCGATCGTCGATCGACCGCGACGAGTAGTCCCAGGGAAAACCGGCGGACTCTTCGGAAACAAACATCTGGAAATCCAGCCTGCCCCCGATACTGAGCACCGAATCGGGCGGCAGGTCAAAAGCCTCCGCCGGACCGACCGACAGGCCGACCCAACCAGCAGTGACCGCGACCACCGCAAGAGCCGCAATCAAACACCTTATGTTTGATGTTTCACTGCGCCCGCACATAAGATCTTTTCACCTTTGGAAGGAAGCCGATCGAAAACACGTAGGTGGGTCCCAGCCGGTCGTGTGATACCACACCGACGTCAACCCGCATGTCACGAAACAACACACCAAAACCACCGGTTAGACTGGTCCGGTTGATACCCGCTCGAAGATGGAGGTTGGGGTGGGTGTCTATTTCCAGCCCGGCGTGGTTCCGCCAGATCTTTTCCGTATCCTGGCGCCGCTCGAGGCTGAGCCGGACGCGGTCCTGCCACTTGTAGGACAGTCCCCACGACTGTTGGGTTCTCACGCTGGTGGCCAACCCGCCCTCATACAGATCCAGTTCGCCGGATACGAGGTTGCGCACGGAATAACCAATACCGATCATGGCGAACGGCCGCAGCAATACGCCGGCGCCCCCCGTCAGAAGCCTGTCACTGTGGCTGTTCCAGTCGGGCAACGCTGGCGCGCTGGCGCCCATGTAGTCCAGGGTAAGACCGATCGAAAGGGACGCGTCCTGTGAATTGCTGATAATGTTGCGCGCCCAGCCGAGACTCCACACGCTTTCCATCAAACCGTCTTCGAGGCCGAGATAGTGGAAAGAAAGACCAAAAACCCCCGCGCGTGTCGGCAGGGCAATCGCGCCATAACCGGACTTGATTTGTGAGAGGCCGTACGGATTGTGGTAGGTCACCACGATTCCCAGCGTGTCGGACAACGCCAGTCCGGCGGGATTTGATAGTATCGCCGTGGGGTCGTCGGCAACCGCCACAAAAGAGTTTCCCAGCGCCTCGTTTCGGGCCGATGTTACGATACGCTCGAAATGCGCCAGTGAGTCGCCGGCGGCCAGTACCAACAGGCAGATAATAATCGCCGAAAAGACAATACGGCGGCAGGCGCGATCGGAGTATCTATCCGTGAACACGTTACTCACCGCACTACGGAAACCGGTTTTCGGGTGACGTGGTCGGACGTGCCGGGCGAAACCCCGCTCGACACGTTAAGAATATAGATGCCGCCGTCGACATACTCACCCGAGTCATTCCGTCCGTCCCAGGTGTCTTCGGGTGGTTTCACACCCGGTTCATACAACCGGAGCTCGTCCCGGAACAACACCCGGACCCGATCGCCGGACAGAGAGTACACCTCGCACGTCATGTAAAACTGCGCCGGTTCATCCAGGTTGACGGCTTCAATCCAGAAACTCAATGGAACACCGGAGTCCAGCGCCATCGTCGCCCCGCCCAGTTCGATCACAAACCCACTGTCGGGAACCCGCGGTTTTGCCTGCGCAAAATTGAACGTGGCCTCGCTGCGCGGTGATACGCCGATATCCGCCTGGCCGTCATAGTTCCTGTCGACGGTGATGGAGATGGCGTTATCCAGGCTCGCCTGGGCCATGCGCCGCGACTGCAGAAGAGCCGACGGATCCGGCGCCGCGTCCCCGGCTCCCGTGCCCGACCCGGCTGTGACCGCGGCCAGGACCTTGATCAACCCGGACGACGGCAGGACACTTTCCCACGGTAACGCCACTTCCAACGCACCCGGTCCGCGGGCGGGCTGGTAAAACCGGCTGCGAAACAGGCCGGAATTGATATAACGCGGCGGTTCGACGATAGAAACAACCGCCATCCTTGCTTCGGGCTCCGCGCGGTTGGCTTCAATGACGAGGTTGGGAGTGATACTCGAAAAAACGATATTCCGGCGGAGCGCGGCGAGACTCACCAGGTCGGAGATCCCGTTGTTTCCGTGCTCCAGAAATGTCATCAGGACACTGCTGTAGTTGTTCGCTTCAACCGCGATGTAGAGATAATTGAAGTCCCACGTCACCGCGATTCGGGTGATGTCGTTGTCGGTTCCCCAGCGCGAATCATCCGGTGTTTCCCGGAACAGGGTGCGCGTGTCGAGAACCCATTCGTCTGGTTCGTATTCGTCGACGTATCCGTCGATATTGATCCGGGCCGAGAGGTCGGGCGCCGTGGTGGCGGCGCATAATGCGGGTATTCCGAGGAGTAACAGGGCGAGAACAGCCGCTTTCATTCCCCGTTTTCACCTTCCTCGTCCAACCGCTTCAGGCCTTCCAGCATCAGGTTGTCGAGGGGTATGTCTATAAATACGTCCTGCGCGGTCGCTTTTTTGCCGGCGCCAAACTGAAACCAGCCCTTTTTCCATCTGACGACTTCGTAAACCACTTCCTTGATCTGTTCTTCGATGGCGCCGCGGAGGTCGTCTTCGCTGATCGCCTTGGCCTCGACGAGCAGTTTACCCAGTTTTTTACCTTTGCGGTTCTTTATCAGGACCTTGTCCAGGTCCTTCTGGGAAATAATTTCCTGTTTCACCAGGTACTCGCCCAGTTTCTGTTTGCGGTTGCTGATCTCGGCGTACGTCACGCTGCCGCCCTCAAAAAAGATGCGCGCGGAGTTATCGCCGACGTCCAGGGACAGCTCGCCCGTGGTCTGGGAGAGATTAATCAGCTGGAAAACCGAAATCGGTTCAAATATGGCGAGATTGCCTTCCAGATCCAATTCAAACCGCCTTCTTTTGAGCTCCTTGAACCGTTTCAGATGCCGGTACCCCAGAACGCACTGGGACACCACAATCGATGCAAAAACAAGACCAAGCACTGTAAACAGGATCGGAGCGATATCCTGTTGCCAATCGATGCCCCGCCACAGACACCACGCGATGATTATGATCCCAAGTCCCTGCAGGATGCCAACTATTTTTCCGGGAATCGTGGACCGGAAGCGAACCGGCCCGGTCGCCAGGAACAATACAAACGATCCCACGATCAACATGCCGTAACGTATCATCAGAAAAGCAAACAGCCAGCCGGGAATGACCCCCCCGGCCAGAAAAGCGGCAAACACCGCCGCCGTCGAAAAAACGTCGGCCAGCGGGTCCATCACCACGCCGAATTTTGTCTGTTCATT
>CAYUDF010000512.1:0-3203 GCA_964443465.1 uncultured bacterium | reverse complement strand
TGCCCACCGTCGACTGGTCCGACTGGACCCAAGCGGTGGAGATGAGCGTCCTGCGGTTGATGCTGTCGGAATCGAGCGCGGCGACGGTGGTTTTTAACCGGACGATTCTGACCAGTGAGCCGGAACGCGTCCAGTTCAGTGTGACTTACACCCTTGAATTGACCTCAAATACGTCGGGCCTGACGACGACATATAAGGGAGTGGCACAGTTTGACGTGCGCCGGACGTCAGGCATATGGGAACTGGAGTTGTGGAAGGAAACGGCAAAGGCAGGAAATGAAACCACTTGGGGTTATCTCAAGGGAACGTTGAAGGAGCGGTTGGATAACTAAGAAATGATAAGGCCCCCTGGGTATTAACTTGTTGTTATATAAGGTGATGGGCGATATGTGCCCTTGACGTACTATTTGAATTGAAGTATAGTATAAAGGGTACATATCCCGAGTCCCGGAAAGGAAACAGAATCATGGTAAACCGGAGTGCCATCCTCAGAATAATCGTGCTGCTCGTTGTAGTTTGCGTAGCGGCCTCCTGTATCCTCGACCCGAAAAAGGAACCGGACAAAGAACCAGCTCCCCCGGTCAGTTTCGAGTCACTGAAAGAGAAAGACCATACGCTGGCCAACCTCGAACTGCTGTTCAATGAGTACAATGCCACTGAATATCAGCGTCTGCTGGACGACAAGTTTATATTTTTCTTTTCCGATGCGGATTTCAGCTCGGGCAAAACACCGGAGCAGTGGGACTGGGAGGTGGAGACCCGATCCTACAGAAACTTCTATGACACTAACCGCCCCGTGAACCGGGTAACCAGCAACCAGCTCAACCTGACTTATGCGGACGACAACTGGACGCAAAACAGACCGGCCGACCAGGTGACGTTCCCCGATGAATGGTGGTACACGCAAACGGTCACCTACGACATGTCCGTGGTCCTGGACACCGAACCCGAGTTGACGCTGGTGGCCAACGGACTTAAAGCGGAGATCACGATCCGCTGGGACGAAACCAAAGAGATCTACCAGATCATCCACTGGCGTGATGACGTCGAGTAGCTGAAGTTTTTCTGGCCGTTTCGTCTTGCCGAGCGATAAAGATGAAACGTCAACACATACTGCTGTGAAAACGCGCGGTCGCTTTCCCCGTCGCCCCGAGCGATACCGAGAGCTTCCGCGCGTTTTTTATTCGTAGTTCCCGAACGGGTGAATCATGATTTATAGAAATGTATTGCTGGCTGCCGCGACGATCGTTTTTTGTTGTTGCGGTCTTGCCTGCGACGACGAGATCACCCAACCGGTGAACAAAACCCCGACCGGCCCGGCATTCAAAGCCCTTGATACCGGGGACAACCTGCTCTATAACCTCGAGCTTGCCTTCAACACGTACGACGAGACTGAATACGACAAACTGCTCGATGAAAACTTTGTATTCTATTTTTCGCCGTCCGATTTCAGTTCGGGGAGGACGCCGGAGCAATGGGACGGTGCCGCCGAGCTTGCAGCCTACAATAATTATTTTGATGACACCCTTTCACAAAACCGGGTACTGAGCAGGGAAATCATAATGCTTTTATCCTCCGCCACCTGGACGGCGATTCCTCCTGACGACCCCGGTTCGTATCCCGGCGAGACCTGGTACCGGTCCAGGGTGTGGTACGACATGTCGGTGGTGCTGGACACAAACCCCGAGCTGACACTTACAGCCAACCGTCTCAGAGCCGAGTTTGTTATCCGACGGGATGACGCTGCCGGGCAGTGGCAACTGATCCGCTGGTCTGACGATGTTTCCGGTTTCCGTTCAGTGGTCGCCGGCGGACTTACCGTTGAACGAACTACGTGGGGTGGCGTCAAAGCACTGTTCGACGATTAAGAAAAAGAGGGAGCGACATGTTTAAATTATTCTGTTTAACACTCGTGATATTTATCGCCGTTGGATCGATAATTTCCTGCGACCCCGATAAAAAAACGGTCGTGAAGGCTCCCGTCGTAGAGCCCGACCCGCTTGAAATAAAAGACAACACGTTGTTCCACCTCGAACTACTGTTCAACGAGTTCAATTCCACCGAGTACGACAAGCTGCTGGACGATGATTTCGTGTTCTTCTTTTCCGATGCGGATTTTAGTTCGGGCAAAACACCCGAGCAATGGGCTCGAGTGCCCGAAACTACCGCCTACAACAATTTTTTCGATGATACCCGCTCAGAGAACCGGGTTCTCAGCAGGAGTCTCAACCTGACTTACGCCGCCGACAACTGGACCGAAATCGATTCTACGGACCCGGTCGGCTACCCCGGCGAGAAGTGGCAGACAACCACCGTTACCTACGACATGTCCGTTGTCCTGGACACCGAACCCCAACTGACGTTAGTCGCCAATGGTTTAAAAGCGGAGATCACTATCCGCTGGTCCGAGGACCACGGTCACTGGCGTATTATCCGCTGGTCTGACGACGTGGACGGTGGGCGATTGAACGCGAAAAGATCGACGGCGGTTGAGGAGAGCACATGGGGCAGCATCAAGGTGCTGTACGACGATTAGCAAAAAGAGGGAGCGACATGTTTAGATTTTTTTGTATAGCACTCGTGATGGTGCTCGCCGTTGGATCGGTAATTTCCTGCGACTCTGATGAACAAATACTCGTGGACCCCCCTGTCCACGAACCGGACTATGATCTGGAACAAAAAGACGGAGTGTTGAAGGGCCTCGAATTATTGTTCAATGAGTTCAACTCGACCGGATACCAACGGCTGCTGGACGATGATTTTGTGTTTTTCTTCTCCGATGCAGATTATAGTTCGGGAAGGACACCGGAACAATGGGCTCGAGTGACGGAACTAATCTCCTACAACAATTTCTATGACCCCGCCCATTCGACGAATCGGGTTCTCAGCAGGAGTCTCAACCTGACTTACGCAGCCGACAACTGGACCGAAATCACACCAGATGACCAGGTGACGTTCCCTGGTGAATCCTGGTACGTGGCAACGATCCTATACGACATGTCCGTCGTTCTGGATACCAATCCCGAATTGACGTTGGTCGCAAACAGGCTAAAGGCGGAGATCACAATCCGTTGGTCAGACAGTTCTGGTCACTGGCGTATTATCCGGTGGCGCGACGACGTGGATAGCCGCCGTTTGCTATCGAAGACCAACACAGCGGTTGAGGAGACCACATGGGGCGGCATGAAGGTGCTTTACCAGGA